>DJPV01000068.1:0-58730 GCA_002437435.1 Lachnospiraceae bacterium UBA6403
GGTAGTAAATTTGACACTACCAAATTGTGCAAGGGAGAACAGCTATGAAAAAACAGAGATATACATATCTGAATGATGGATTTGAGGGAGTTTTATATGAGGCAGAAAACAAGGATGACAGGCTTCTGATCGTTATTCAGGGACTTAAGGGATTGGAACTGCCTGAGAAGTATGCGGAGTTATTTTCAGGTAAAGGGTATTCGGTTCTTGCCATGACCTATTATGGCGCGCTCGGACAGCCGGATCAGATGCGGGCAATTCCTTTGGAGATGTTTCAGACTGCGGTTGACCGTATGAAGGAGTATGGAGATGGCAGATTTAAGCGTTTTGGTATGTATGGTAATTCCAAAGGTGCAGGAATGGCTTTGCTTGCTGCATCAGTTGTTCCGGATATCAGTCTTGTAATAGCTGCATCTTCATTTGGACATATTATGCAGGGCAGTGGTAAGGCAGATGCAGATCCATGTAAGGCTATGGTTTCATATCGTGGAAATGATTTCCCTTATGTTTCAAATAAGCATATGTTTTCCAATTTTCTGAAAAAATGTATAAAGGAACATCATGTACGGCTGTTGTACTTTTTTGAAGAATGGGAAAAAGAGGGAACGATTGAGAATGAGATACCGGTAGAAAAGATCTGTGGAGATATTCTTTTTCTTACCTCTACACATGACGAATCTGTTCCGGCAAAGCATGATGCCGAATTATTGACAGCACGGTTAAAGCGGGAGAACTTCAGCTATGGCTTCAAACATATTAATTCAGAGACCGGCAGTCACAATCTCGGATATTTTCCGGTAAATAATGGCGCGCTCCCAAGAGAGAAGAAATATCCACAGGAATGTCAGAAGGCAAGAGAAGATACACTTGAAATCATTTTAAAGACATTGAATTCGTGGAGCGTGGCTGATTTGTAAAGAAAAAATATTTCTGAAATAAGATGTTGACACACATGGATACATTTGATAATATTTATCAAGTAACTTAATATTCCATGAGGGAGTAGTTAGCGCGAAAGTGTGATTTGTCAACATTCTGATTATAATAAGAGAGTATAATCTGGCAAATCTTAAATAATGAGACTCATGTATATCGATTAACAGCTTGTGTAATATACACCGGCGGATAATTGATATACATGGGTCTTTTTTAATCTGTGATATAGGTTTAAAAATAGCAGATAGTTCGGCTGACAAGCACTGGTGTGGAGAGAGAAAAAGGAGAAAAACATGGAAAAATTTATTAACAACGCCCCATTTGCTCTTGTAATTGTAATTCTTATAATTGGTTTTGTACTGTTGATCAAAGGTGCAGACTTTTTCGTAGAGGGAAGTTCGAGTGTAGCAAAGAGACTGCATGTTCCATCTATAATTATCGGACTTACAATCGTTGCAATGGGAACATCACTTCCAGAAACAGCGGTCAGTGTATCGGCTTCGATCACAGGTAATAATGAACTGGCAGTCAGCAATGTAGTTGGTTCTAATATATTTAATCTGATGGTTGTTATCGGTGTGTGTGCAGTACTGGCTACGGTAAATGTTGCAAAGGAAACGATAAAGAGAGATATTCCACTTTCGCTTATATGTGCCGGACTTTTAATGCTTTTAGGAATCATCGGATTTGGCGATAAGGCTGGTATGACACTCGGACACATTGACGGTGTGATTTTAATTGCTTTCTTTGCAGGATATATTTTCTATATGGTCAAGATTGCATTAAAAGCAAGTAAAGAAGGCAAGAAGATTGAGATCGAAGGCGGTTCGGACGAGGATATTAAGCTTGTTTCCGTTCCGGTCAGTATCCTGTTTATTGTTGGTGGAGCAATTGCGATTGCAGTTGGCGGAGATGTTACCGTTGATGCCGCATCAAGAATCGCAGGTGATCTTGGAATGAGCCAGACACTGATCGGACTTACGATCGTTTCGATCGGAACCTCACTTCCGGAGCTTGTAACATCGATCGTTGCAGCAAGAAAGAATGAAGTTGATATGGCGCTCGGTAATGCGATCGGTTCCAATGTATTTAACATACTTATGGTACTTGGTATTGCATCAGCAATCAGCCCGGTCGGCATGATCAGAGAGAATATCATTGATCTGTGCGTATTGATCGTATTTACGGTGTGTGTATGGATATTTGCAGGAAGCAAAAAGAAGATCGGAAGAATGGAAGGCCTGTGTATGGTTGCACTTTATGCAGCATATGCAGTTTACATCGTAATAAGATAAATGAGGTATAAGACAAATGATATTATTTTTAAAGGTATTTTTTACGGAATTCATAGCGGAGATGGGAGATAAGACGCAGCTTATGCTGATTGCTCTTACATCTAAGTACAAATTAAAAGATATCATATTAGGAACTGCTGCCGCAATTATTGTACTGAACGGACTTGCAGTTCTTGCAGGCGGACTTGTCAGTGAATTTGTTCCGGAGTGGCTCATTAAGAATATTACAGCACTTGCATTTCTTTACTTTGCAGCATCAACGATCGCCGGTGATGACGATGAGGAAGAAGAAGGCGGAAAATCAAAGATCAAGTTTGCACCATTGGCAGTTTTCTGTACATTTTTTGTAGCTGAGCTTGGAGATAAGACACAGCTTACAGCTATAACATTTGGTGCTAATGAAGGTATGGGTGCAGCACTTATTGTATGGTTTGGCTGTTCTCTCGGACTTTTTGCAGCGGACATTCTTGGAATGTTGATCGGCTATCTGTTAAAGAGCAAGACGCCGGATGGACTGCTTAATACACTGGCATTTGCGATATTCTCGATATTTGGTGTGTACACACTTTATCAGGGACTGAAGCTGATCTCCTCAAGTGTCTGCCAGATCCCGGTACTGCCGATACTTATAGCTGTAGCGGTTGTATTTGCAGGCTTATGTGTATTTCTTTTTGTAAAAAGAGAGAAGAAAAAAGAAGCAAAAAATACAGAGAACGAATAGAACATATACGTCATTTTGTTAAAATAGATAGCCTGAAAGATGGCTATCTATTTTTATGCCTTTTTTTATTTCAGATTATAAGGTATTATGGTTTTAGGGTTTGCCTAGACAAGGCGAATAGTCTGACAGGCAGAGAAGGCGTATGAATAAAATGAACGAGATTATATACAGAAAGACTACAAAAGCTGATATGGAAATTCTGATGAAGTTGAGACTTGAAATGCTTAGAGAAGTGAATGGCTTGTCCGGTGAGTATGAATATGACGAGAAATTTATCTCTGAGAGCAGAAGATATTTTGAGTCAGGGGAGCAGACTACGGTTATTGCGTTTAATGGAGAAACTCTTGTAGGCTGTGCAAGCTTATCCTATACATGGATTATGCCGACCTTTTCGCATCCAACAGGTAATCGGGCACATTTAATGAATGTCTATACCCGCACAGATTATAGAAGAAGAGGAATTTCTAAGAAAATGGTTGAGATTTTGATTGATGAGGCAAAAGAAAATGGGGTGACAGAAATAAGTCTGGATACAACAGAGATGGGAAGACCTTTGTATGAATCATTAGGGTTTAAAGCATCTGATTCGTGTATGGTGATGGATTTGGAGGGGTGATATTGATGAAGATTGTAGAGATTACAGAAAATAAAAAACAATATCTTGATTTGCTGTTATTGGCAGATGAACAGGAAACTATGATAGACCGTTATCTTTATAAAGGCAAAATGTATGTATTAGATGATAATGGGATTAAATGTGAGTGTGTCGTTACCGATGAAGGAAATGGTGTGCTTGAAATAAAAAATATTGCAACTGTTCCTGAATATCAAGGAAAGGGATATGCAAAAGCTTTAATTGATTTTATTGTTGAGAGATACGGAAAGCAATATGCTATTTTGCAAGTGGGAACAGGGGATAGCCCGCTTACAATACCCTTTTATGAAAAGTGTGGTTTTATCCGTTTACATAGCGTACCACATTTTTTTACAGATAATTACGACCATCCAATATATGAAGATGGAGTACAATTGGTGGATATGATATATTTGCGGAGACGGTTATAAAGAAAATTGTGATTTGTTAGTTTATACACAGATGCTTTGATGTTGTTAGATCAATATGATCATCAATCAATAGAAAAGACAGAAGGTAATAAATCAATCTATAAAATAAAATAGAAGGTGTCAATATGATAGAAACAGAAAGACTTATTCTAAGGGAATATACAATGGGGGACTTTGAAGCATTATATGAAATTGTTTCTGATCCAGAGACAATGCAGCATTATCCAGCACCTTTTGATGTTGAAAGAACAAAAGGATGGATTTCTTGGAATTTGGAAAATTATGAAAAATATGGTTTTGGGCTATGGGCGGTCGTGTTAAAAGAAACAGGCGAATTTATCGGTGATTGTGGAATTACTATTCAAAATATTGATGGAGAAATGCTTCCGGAAATAGGATATCATATTCACAAAAAATATTGGCGTAAGGGGTTTGGAAAAGAGGCTGCAATCGCAGTCCGTGATTGGGCATTTGAACATACGGACTATGACATTATTTATTCTTATATGAAATATACAAATGTTGGTTCTTATAATACAGCTATAGCTAATGGGATGAAAAGGGTTAAAGTATATGCTGACTCTAAAAATACAATATCATATGCTTATGCAATTACAAAAGCGGAATGGGAAAAATTAAGATAATTTCCTAGTCGTGAATAACAATATTTAAAGAACAGTATTGGAGGGAAATATCTTATGTTAGATTTAATAGTGAAACATAATGAATTAACAGCAGAACAATTTATTGAATTGTGGGAAACGGTATGGGGAGATGGACCGTCTCTTGAACAGACAAGGTTAGCAATGAAACATACTTTATTCAGAGTTTCTATATGGGACGGAGATCTCATTGTTGCTATGGCAAGAATGAATGGTGATATGGGACTTAATTACTATATTAAGGATGTTGTTGTCAGACCTGAATATCAGGGAATAGGTATCGGAAAGATGTTAATAAATGAATTAAGAAGATTCATAAATGACAATGGAGTTAAAGGTACAGATATTTTTGTGGAATTATGTGCAGTCCCTGATAAGATTCCATTTTATGAAAAGTTTGGATTTGAGGCAAATGAGGCACAAAGATTGAAAATTTATCATCATGTAGAGTGAAGATAAATATGAAAAGAATAATGCAGTTATGGTCAAATGAATAAATTATGGATATAATATAAGCATCCATTAATATTTGAAAAGTGAAAAAGAAAGTAGGTGTTTCTATGCCAGAAATTTCGTTGTTTTATGGAATAAGAGTTACAATGTATTATGAAGATCACAATCCACCACATTTTCATGCAGAATACAATGGGAATAAAGCAATTGTAGATATTAACGATGCAAGAGTAATAAAAGGAGCATTACCATCCAGACAGTTAAAATTGATATTAGCATGGTGCGTGATACATCAGGATGAACTGATGCAAAACTGGGAACTGGCCAAAGATGGACTCCCGCTTAACAGGATTAATCCATTAGTGTAGGAGGTATATATGTTTTATGATATTGTGCAGGTAATTCCTTATGAGGATTATACCGTATATGTATATTTTGAAGATGGAAAGATTGTATGCTATGATGCCAAAGCGTTACTGAAAAAGAAAGTTTTTGAACCATTGAAAGATATTAATTTTTTTATGACAGCATGTACCATTTTGAATGGAACATTGGCATGGGATGTGACTGGAACCAGAGATTGTAGTAAATGTCTGGATATAGATCCAGAGATGTTGTATGGGTTAGAAAATGTAAACGAGAAGATTGCATAAGATTTTACAAGGACTTTACGAGGAACATACATCAATATGGTAGTTGATTTCTATTTTTTTATGTTAAAATCGCACAAAAACAAGAATGATAGGTGCAAAGCATGAAGCATTTAATTTTGGATCAGTAAAGATAATCTTCAATTAGTTTTATTGCTTTTTTCTTGATAATTGCATATAATGTAAACGAGCAAGTACACTTGCTTGATTTAAGTGCGTTGCTACTTTGAGTGCAAACCTTTAATTTAAGTGCTTCGTAGCTTAAAATGCGAATTGTTAATTTCAGGGAGATAAGATGATTATCTCCCTGTTTTGCTATACTATGGAGAAGAAAATATGGCTTTTGATTTTAAGAAAGAATATAAAGAGTTTTATATGCCTAAAAATAAACCGGAGATTGTAACTGTTCCTGTGGCAAATTATATTGCAGTCAGAGGAAAAGGCAATCCTAACGAAGAAGGCGGGGCATATCAGCAAGCAATTAGTGTATTATATGCTATTGCATATACCTTAAGAATGAGTTACAAGACAGATTACAAAATTGACGGATTTTTTGAATATGTAGTTCCACCACTTGAAGGATTCTGGTGGCAGGACAATATGGATGGTATAGACTATACGGACAAAAATTCATTTAATTGGATTTCAGTTATCCGCCTGCCGGAATTTATAAGTCAAAAAGACTTTGAATGGGCAGTTGAAACAGCAACTAAAAAGAAAAAAATAGATTGTTCATCGGCAGAGTTTTTGACCATTGATGAGGGATTGTGTGTTCAAATAATGCATTTAGGAGCATTTGATGATGAACCTGCAACTGTTGCACTTATGGATACATATTTGAAGCAGAATGGATATGTTAATGATATGAATATGGAAAGATTACACCATGAAATATATCTGTCTGATGCAAGAAAGGTTGCTCCAGAAAAATGGAAAACGATTATTAGACATCCTATAAAAAAGATTTAGATAACTTCTTATTTGGAAAATAGAAAAGTATGTGGGCAGTAATAAGATACTATCAGAATGGAGAAACAAAATGGAATACAGAAAATTTGATAATATAATAATAGCAAGGATTGACAAAGGGGAGGAGATTTTAGAGCAACTGAAAACAATTGCCATAAATGAGAATATAAAACTTGCCAGTATTAATGCGCTTGGAGCTGTCAATGATTTTACAGTCGGAGTATATAAGACGGATGAGAAAAAATATTACTCAAACAGTTTTAAAGGATATTATGAAATTACATCGCTGACAGGTACGATCAATACAATGAATGGAGAATATTATGCACATCTTCATATGAGTGCCGGAAATGAGAAAGGTGAAGTGTTTGGAGGACATCTGAACAGAGCTGTTGTCAGTGCAACCTGTGAGCTGGTAATTACGATAATTGATGGAAATGTTGACAGAGTTTATGATGAAGAAACAGGGCTTAATGTATTTAAGTTTGATTGAGTGCATTGAATATGTGTGATAAATTGGAATTTGATAAGGTGAAAATTATGAGTAAGAAAAAAGAAAGAATTTTTTTGATAGTAGGAGTTTTGGGCGCCATGCTGGGGGGTTATGGTGTTGTAGCATTTAATCGATATGTGCTTTTGTCGCTGCCTTTGGTGTTAAGAATGGTAAGTATGCCAATTGTCTACTGGCTGATTGCTTTGATTCCTATAATCGTAATGTTTGTTAATAAAGATAAGTTAGTGGAATATGGTTTTTGCAAAGATAAAATACAATCACAAATTATTGTGGGTATTTTTATAGGTATTGCAATGTCAGTTGTATTAACACTGATACCACATTTAGTTGGTTTTGGCGAATTTGTCGATAGTGGTAAGAGATATAAATACTTATGGCAATTTATCTATGAGTTTTTATATTGTATTTTTGCAGTTGGTTTGGCTGAAGAATTTGTGTTTAGAGGATTTGTTTATGAAAAAATCAAACTCATTAGTCAAAAAGGTATGATAGCTATTATTGGTTCATCTGCCCTTTTTGGAGCATCTCATTTATTTATTGGTAATATTATTCAAATGTTAATGACCATGGGTATAGGAGTAATTTTTTGTTTCTGTAGATTAAAGATTAAAAATTGCTCTACTTTATCCTTGATAATTGGACATGGAGTATATGATGCTTTAATTACTGTCTGGGCATCTATTTTACTGTAATTCATGAAGAGACAAATTCCAATTTGTATAAGGGGATCATGAAAATGGATATTAAATATAAACGACTTACAGAAAAAGAACTGAATACGTTTATTCACACGAGGATAAACCAGCTTATGGGTTTAGTGATGTTGTAGATGAAAACAGGGATATCGATACGATGTTAAGCGAAACAAGGAGGGCACTCGATAAAGCCGGAATAAAAGGCCCATATGTGCTTTGTCCACATTCGATGTCCGGACTTGAGGCTTTATACTGGGCACAGAAGTATCTGGAAGAAGTTGAGACTATTGTTGGTTTGGATATGGCAGTACCAGACTATTATGATGAAATGAACATCAATATTCCTATTATGAAATTAGGGCAGTATGGTGCGGCACTTGGAATTACCAGATGGATACCGAGCCTTGCTGAAAGTGATGCAATCAAATCTGGAACACTGTCTGAAAAGGAAAAAGAGATTTACAGAGCAGTATTTTATCAAAAAACTGCAACTGTAACGATGATCGATGAAGTAAAAGCTGTAAAACAGAATGCAAATATTGTAAAAGAAAACGGAATTCCGCAGGTGCCGATGTTATTGTTTATTTCTGACGGCTCTGGTGGAACCAGTTTTACAAAAGAAAAGTGGAGAAGTATTCCCGAAAATTATATTTCAGGTTGTGACAATGCACGTTATATTGAGTTAGATTGTCCGCATTATGTCCACGACTACAAATATGATGAGATAAGTAAGGAGATTAGGGAGTTTATTCAGTGAATGGAAAATTATACTGAATGAAATTGATGCAAGCATTATATTGAATTTGTAAATATATATTTATTTTTTATGAAAGGTGCAGTTAATTTGAAATATTTTAGGAGCGCAATTTGAATAAATATTTCGGTAATTTTTTAAAATTACCATTTGTATTGTGGCATAATTGTGCTACTATAATGTTATAGAAAGAGAGGTGTTCATTATGCCAACTATTATGCCGATTAGAGATTTGAGAAAGACAAGTGAGATTTCAGAATTAGCGCATAAGAAACAGGAGCCTATTTTTATTACAAAAAATGGATACAGTGATTTAGTAGTAATGAGTGCAGAGCTATATGAAAGATTTGCGCAAACTAATAAAATTGACCAAGCTATTTATGAAGCAGAATTGGAAATAGAGGAAGGGGCTGAACCTATATCAGTAGATAGTGCTATAGAAAGGTTGAATAAGAAATACTATGGATAAATATAATGTAATGCTTTACCCGAGAGCCTTTCGTGATATAGATGATATTTATGCATATATAGCATTAGAAAAACTTTCTCCAGAAAATGCAAAAGCACAAACTGATAGGATATGGGATGCAATAAAAGCATTAGAACAGTTTCCGGAAGCACATCAGGACCGTTTAGTGGGACGTTACGCCGGCAAAGGATACAAACAACTAATTGTAGACAATTATGTTGCTATATTTAAGATTGATAGGGCAACAAGGAGAGTTTATGTAATAACTGTTCAGTATCAAGGTAGAAATATTTAAATAAAAAGCAGTTAATAATTGAACATTAACTGCTTTTGTTTCGATGGTGGTTATAAAACATCACTTTATAGTATGATAGATAGCTTGAAATCATTTTGAATAAGAATTGCATGGTATCGGAATTTATGGAGGAACAGCATGGAGGACGAGAAATTAACATTTGACCATACATGTCATGTCTTATATTCAAAAGCATGTAAGGAACAGATACAGGCTAAGATTGCGCTGCATTATCCGGCAGAGCAGCGGGAGGCTATCTGGACGCAGGTTCAAAAGCAATATGTAGATTTTTTAAAAGACTGGCGCACAGATCTGGGCGGAAAGAAGAATTTTCATAATGGAACAGGTGGTACATATGACTGTATTGCTTTAATGGCATATTATGTCATTTGCAAATCAGTGACAAATCTTGACGAGATAGAAGAAATGGAGGGGAATTTATTCCTTCCGGCATTCCGTAAGTTGAAATTTGTAAATGTCAATAAACCATTTTTTAAGAGATTGCTGCATTTTTCCTTTGCAACAGTCGGAAAAAAATGCCTGAAATGGAATGATTATAAGATGAATGTTGCTGCCTATCAGAAAGGCAAACCTATTTATTATGAGTTTACAGAATGCCCGGTAGCTGAATTTGCAAAGCAATTTGATCTGCTGGAGGTTATGCCGGCATTATGCAATCCGGATTATACAACGATGGAACTCTTACATGCGAAACTGGTTCGGACAACCACATGTTCAAATGGCAGCAAATGTGATTATATGATCTGCGGTGATGAGGATGAATATTGCCGTCAGCACCCGGAATACAAAGATGTGCAGGGATATAGAAGAAATAAATGAGACCTTATGGAGGATAGAAAATGGTTAAACCTATTGTAAAAGATATTCTTTTTCTGGGGCAGAAATCCGTTACGGCAACACCTCTTGATATGAATGTGGTAAATGACCTTCGGGATACATTAGCTGCAAATCGTGAGCGTTGTGTCGGAATGGCAGCAAATATGATCGGGTATAAGAAGAATATGATTATTGTAAGTGCCGAACCTGTAGATATGATTATGATCAATCCGGTGATCTGTTCAAAGAGTGGACGTTATGAAACAGAAGAAGGCTGTCTGTCATTAGAGGAAAAACGAAAAACAACAAGGTATAAGAGGATAGAGGTAGAATTTCAGGATGCTGGTTTTGTAAAACGAAAGATGGCATTTGAGGGATTTGTTGCACAGATTATTCAGCATGAGGTAGATCACTGCAATGGGGTAGTGATATAACAGGAGATAAACATGAAAAAAGAATCAGGCAAATGGATCATGTATGGTGTAGACTGGGATGATCCGGAGTGTATTCATACAGTAGATGAGGCAGTAGAATATATAAATGAGATTGGCTTCCTGCCGCTTTTTAGAAACGATATACCGGGATTTTCGCTGGAAGAACGAACTGTGCCGGAGTTCTGGTGGTGTGAAAATGTTGACAGAGATCCATGGATGTGGCGGGCAGTTATCGCAAGAAGGCATGATATTATATATGGCAAGTTTTTTAATAAAAAGGCAGGTTTTATATCGAGAAAATGGCTTCCGGTATTTGCCAATTACCGGCGGGATGGATATGATTTTGATGCGCTGTATGAAGATGGAAAAGCTCCGAATAAGCATAAAAAGATCATGGATCATTTTATGGAAGAAAATGTGGATGCAGAACTGTATTCCAACGAACTGAAGAAAATGGCAGGGTATGGAAAAGGCGGCGAAAAGGGATTTGATGGAGCTGTCACAAACCTTATGATGCAGATGTACCTTTGTAATTGCGACTTCAGAAAACGTGTAAATAAAAAAGGGCTGGAGTATGGCTGGGATGCAGCGGTTTACTCGTCACTGGAACATATCTATGGGTATGATTATGTAACATCCTGTTACAAGGATGATCCACAGGAGTCCTGGAATATGATCATCCGGCACATACATGATATTTATCCGATCGCAACGGATGCACAGATAAAAAAGCTTTTGAAATAGATTCAAGGTTAATGATCTGATGATATTTCAGTAAATAGCCTGATGAATTTTCAGTAAATAGCCTGATGAATTTTCTTACTTGACAAATCATCTTTTTGTGCTATACTTCATACCAACAGAATAGTAAAAAATAAGTACGCAATGGTGTGTTACATCGGTTGCGTACTTTTTTTGTTTTATGAAATACAAGGGAGGTGGAAACTGGTGAAGACCCTTGAAACAAATGACTGGCTGGTCATGAACAGTATTATATACAAGATCTATACAACCAGTGATTTTGATGCCATGCGGACACAGTTTCTGGAACAGATCAAGACCGTCATAGATTTTGACAGCGCAGATTTTTATCTGGCTTCCTCAAATGAGAAAGAAAATCTGGAACGGCCGGTATTCTTTAACTGTGATGAGGATTTGTCGGATATCTATGAGAATATGGATTACAGCCGTGGGATCATGTTCAGTGGCAGGAGTATGGTGTACCGGGAAACTGATATCATATCCGATGAGAAAAGAGTTCAGACCGAATATTATCAGAGAGTGTATAAGCCGAATAACTGGCATTATGCGTTACAGATGATTTTCGGAAGGAACAAACATTTTCTGGGTGTGGTGACATTATACCGGACGATCGGAAAAGAAGACTTTACATATGAAGATGTATTTTTGATGGATATGCTGAAGGATCATATGGCATACCGGCTGTCACAGGACAGAAATAATCAGATGAGCAGTCAGGAGAAACTGACACTGACACAGGCAGTAAAGACCTATGACCTGACGAAACGGGAGCAGACTATATTGCAGCTTCTGCTGCAGGGAATGGAGAATACGGAGATCTGTGACCGTTTATCCATAACGGTAAATACACTAAAGAAGCATATTCTGAATATTTACCGTAAACTGGGAATCCGAAACCGTGTACAGATGTTTAAACTGATCAAAGAAAAAGAGTAGAAAATACTACAAAAGTAGTAGAAAAATGGTAAATTAATTCTATTGAAGAATTAATTTGAAAGTAGTATATTTTCGATAACAAGCAAAGGAGCTGTTCAGAGATGAATGGCTCCTGTTTTTTATATTAGTTGTAATTGGCAGATTGGAGGAAGAAAGAATGAAAGAAATCGTATTAATAATCAGACCGGAAAAGCTTGAAGTATTAAAAAGTATACTGGACGAAAAGAATTGTGGTGGTATGACGATCTCAACCGTTATGGGATGTGGAACACAGAAAGGAACAGTTGAGGGTGTAAATGAGATCAAGGGATTTAAGACCACGATCAACCTCCTTCCAAAAGTAAGAGTTGAAGTTGTAGTCGATGATTCCAAGGTAGAACAGATCGTTCTGGAAGTCAGAGAGAAGGTAGCTACCGGACATGTCGGAGATGGTAAGATCTTCATTCGTAATATCGAGGAAGCCATCCGAATCCGTACCGGTGAGCGGGGAGAAAAAGCATTATAGAGAAATTTGAAAAAGAGGTGATATGATTTGGCAAATGTTATAGTTGATATCAAAAACGTAAATAAAATATACGGAACAAATCATGTTGTAAAAGATCTGAATCTGCAGGTGGAGGAAGGCGAGTTCCTGACACTACTTGGATCATCCGGATGTGGTAAGACGACGACGCTTCGTATGATCGCAGGTTTTGAAGAACCAACGACAGGTTCCATTCAGGTAGAAGGAGAACCGATTGAAGATAAAGAGCCATTTGAGAGAAATGTAAATACCGTCTTTCAGAGTTACGCATTATTCCCACATAAGACCATATATGACAATGTAGCATATGGACTTAAGATGAAAAAAGTTCCCAAGAAAGAGATTAAGGAACGGGTAACTGAGATGTTAGAGATGGTTCAGTTATCGGGATTTGAGAAGCGGTATCCAAGTCAGTTATCCGGTGGACAGAAGCAGCGGGTTGCGATCGCAAGAGCATTGATCAACCGTCCGAAGGTTCTTCTGTTGGATGAGCCGCTTGGAGCATTGGATCTGAAGCTCAGAAAGCAGATGCAGCTTGAACTGAAACGGTTGCAGAAGAAATTACATATTACATTTATCTATGTTACACACGATCAGGAAGAAGCACTTACGATGAGTGACCGGATCGCCATTATGCATGATGGTGTCATGGATCAGATCGGATCACCGACAGATATCTATGAAAGACCGGCAACCAAGTTCGTAGCAACCTTTATCGGAGAAACAAATGTATTTGATGGAACAATCAAATCAATCGAAGATGGAAAAGCTGTTATAGGAATTGAAAATGGAGATGTAACAGCCTCCGGTTCTGTGGCTGAGACAGAGGAAAAGAATACCGGATTTGCAGTCGGTGAATTTGTAACCGTATCTGTCCGACCGGAAAAGCTTCATTTCTCAGCAGAACCGGTAAAAGGCTTCAGCGTACCTGCACTGGTCAAAGATTATATCTATGTTGGTTCCGTTGTCAAATGTCTGGCGGTTCTTCCAAATGGAAATGAGGTCAAGATGGAACGCCTGGCAGGTGAAGAACTTCCAAAATCCGGTGACAAAGTATTTATCTGCTGGAATCCGGAGGATGCGGTATTGATCCACAGTCTGGATAACAGCTTCTATCAGAGTATGGAAAATATAACACTGGCATAAGGAGGTGTTTGGTATGAATAAAAAGAGATTCAGAGAAAAGACACTTCCGGCAACGATCATGGTAGGGCCGGTAACCTTATGGCTGATCCTGTTGGTAGCAGTCCCCCTCATCTATATACTGGTCATGAGTTTTTGCAGCATCGATCAGTATTACAATGTAACCTTTCATTTTACGTTAGATAATTATAAACATCTGGCAGATAGTTCTTATATTAAGATCTATGTTCAGTCACTTGTGATCGCATTACTTACAACCGTGATCTGTATCGTGCTTGCATATCCGTTTACTTATATTATTGCAAGAACCAAGAGCAGATCAAAGAACCTGTTATATATGCTGGTTATCATTCCATTCTGGACGAATTCACTGATCCGTATCTATGGATGGAAGACATTCCTTGGTTCATCCGGCTGGTTAAATACCGTGCTTATGAAGCTGCACCTGATATCAGAACCATTGGATCTTTTATATAATCAGGGAACTACCGTATTTGGTATGGTGTACTGTCTGTTCCCATTTATGGTACTTCCACTTTATACCGCAATCGGCAAGCTGGATCACACGTTACTGGAGGCTTCCTCCGATCTTGGAGCAAAGGGCTGGCGGACTTTCTTTGAAGTGATCCTGCCCCTTACAGCCAGCGGAATCTTTTCCGGCTGTATCATGGTATTTATCCCATGTCTTGGATATTTCTTCGTATCGAATATCTTAGGCGGTGGAAATGCAGATGTTATTGGTAACCTGATCGAGCGTCAGTTCAAGAGTGGAAATAACTGGCCGCTTGGTGCAGCCTTATCCATTATATTAATTGTTATCACATTGATCCTCGTCAAACTGTACCAGAAGACAGGTGGCGATATGGATAGTCTGGGGGTGTAAACGATGAGCAGAAAAGCAAAAGTAAGAACAAAAAGTATTCTTTCAAAGATCTTTTGTTCCCTGATCTATATTGTATTGTTTATGCCGATCGCAGTTGTTGTAGTGAATTCCTTTAATGCAACAACATCCAAGCCATATCTGACCTGGAAAGGATTTACATTTGACTGGTATGTGAAATTATTTGAGAATCAGTCTTTACTTACATCATTTGGCAATACGATGATCATAGCACTGGTCACAACAGTACTTTCTACGATCATAGGAACACTTGGTGCAATCGGAATGTACAAATACAAATTTAAAGGAAAAGGAATCGTAGACGGACTTTTATATATTCCAGTCGTTATTCCTGAGATCGTAATGGGTATATCCTTACTTACAGTATTCGCAAAGGTTTCGATCCCAAGAGGTATGCTGACTCTGATCATTGCACATATCACCTTCTGTGTGCCATATGTCATCTTCAATGTCAGAGCAAGATTATCCGGCTATGATATTTCGATTGAAGAAGCAAGTATGGATCTGGGAGCCAACCGCTTCCGTACATTCTGGGAGATCACACTCCCAGTTTTAAGACCCGGCATTACAGCCGGTGCATTACTGGCATTTACGTTGTCAATCGATGACGTTATTATAAGCTACTTTGTAAATGGTAATACGATGACCTACCCGTTACAGGTTATGGCAAGTATCAAGAGTGGAGTAGCCCCTGATGTAAATGCATTATCAGCACTGATCTTAGCAGGCACGATCATCTTTGTTGTCCTGACTCAGGGCAATCTGTTTAAGAAGAAAAAACAGTAGCTGTACAGAAAGAAACAGTAAATAACCTGTAGAAGTAACTGAACAGGGTTCAAGAGTAGAAGGGAGACGTAATTATGAAGAAAAACAGAAAAAGAGTAGTAAGTATTGTTTTATCACTTGTTCTTGCAATGACGGCGGTAAATATCACAGGCTGTGGCAAGAAAGCAGACAGCACAAATGGAGAATTAAACCTGTTCATATGGACAGAGTATGTACCGGATGAAGTAATCAAGGATTTTGAAAAAGAATATGGTATCAAAGTAAATGTTTCAACATTTTCATCTAATGAGGATATGCTTGCGAAAGTAAAATCTGAGGATGAAGGAACCTATGATATTGTACAGCCAAGTGACTATATGGTAGAATCCATGATTGCTCAGGGAATGCTTGAGAAACTGGATCAGGATGCACTTACAAATCTGTCAAATATAGGTAGCCAGTATTTGAATCCGGCATATGATCCGGGCAATGTTTATTCTGTGCCTTATCAGGGTGGTGTAGCTGCGATTGCAGTCAATACCGACAAGGTAACAATGGATATCAAGGGATATGCAGACCTCTTTGATCCATCATTAAAGGGGCAGATCGTAGCACTGGATGACTACAGGGCAGTTATCGGTATGACGGAGAGAAGTATGGGACTCAGCATGAATGAGACAGATACAGCAAAGCTTGCCGAGGTAGAAACAAAGCTTCTGACATTAAAGGATAATATTGCAGTATATGACAGTGACAGCCCGAAGTCATCTTTGATCAGCGGAGATTGTAATGTTGGTTATTGCTGGTCTGCTGAAGTAGCACTTGCAATGGATGAGAACCCATCAATTAAGATCGTTTACCCTGAGGAGGGTGCATATAAGTTCATTGATAACTGGGCGATCGCAAAGGGAGCAAAGAACTATGACAATGCGATGAAGTTCATTAACTACATGTGTGATCCAGATGTAGAAACAAAGGTTATGGCTGAATATCCATATCTGAATGCTAATCAGACAGCGGTAGAAGCTAATGAGGATTATAAGAACAATGAAGCAAAGAATGTACCGGCCGAGGTATTTGAAAAGGGTGAATTTGTAGGAAATCTTGATCCGGATACATTATCAGTATACAACGATATGTGGAATAAATTAAAGCAGTAATTCGAACAGGCAAAAGAAAGACAAAGAAAGATAATCAGGAGGAGAAAGACATATGGAACCAAAAAAAATGTATATTGATGGTGAGTGGGTAACAGGAAGTATGAAAAAGCCATTTGACGTTATTAATCCGGCAACCGGAGAAGTGATCGCACAGGTTTATGAAAGCAGTGTAGAAGATACCAGACATGCAATTGCAGCAGCAAAGAAATCATTTTACCAGACAAGAGAGTGGCGTGATCTGGATTCCCAGACGAGAAGTGATATGATCCTAAAGATCGCAGATCTGATCGAGAAATATGCGGATGAACTGGCAATGCTGGATACTTTGGATAATGGTAAGCCGCTTCGTGAGGCAGAGGGAGATATCAGTGACGGTATTCATTGCTTCCGTTATTACGCAGGTCTTTGCAAGACTCCACATGGTTGCGTATATGAGGTAAATGATGGATTTGGCAAGATGCATTCCTATGAGACGAGAGAGCCGGTCGGTGTCTGTGCGCAGATCACTCCATGGAATTATCCATTTCTGATGTCTGTCTGGAAGCTTGCTCCTGCACTTGCAGCAGGAAACAGTATCGTATTCAAACCAAGTCCAAAGGCTCCGCTTTCAACGATCCGGTTATTCGAGATCTTTGAAGAAGCAGGACTTCCAAAGGGCTGTGTCAATCTGGTACAGGGTGATGCTGAGGTCGGAACGGAAATGGGTGAGAACACCGATGTTGATATGATCACATTTACCGGAAGTACCAGAGTTGGTCAGAGTCTGATGAAGGCAGCCGCTACGAATGTAAAGAAGATCGGTCTGGAGCTTGGTGGTAAATCACCAAATGTCATCTTTGCAGATGCAGATATGGATGGTGCTGTAGAATGGGCAATGATCGGTATTTTCTTCAATCAGGGTGAGGTATGTTCCGCAGGATCAAGAATCATTATAGAAGAAAGTATCCATGATGAGTTCGTTGCCAGATTAAAGAAAAAGGCGGAATCCATGACGATCGGCAATCCGGTGAACAACCCGGATATCGGACCTGTCATTACGGAAAAGGATATGGAGAAAGTCCTGTCTTACATAAAGAGCGGTATCGAGGAAGGCGCAACACTTGTTACAGGTGGGGAGCGTTATACAGAAGGAGAATGTGCAAAGGGTTACTTTGTACGTCCAACGATCTTTGATAATTGTACATCTGATATGAAGATCGTCCGTGAGGAGATCTTTGGTCCGGTTGTCAGCATCCAGACCTTTAAGACAGAGGAAGAAGCAATAGCGATGGCAAATGATACCGTATATGGTCTTGCCGGAGCTGTATTTACTTCCGATATAACCAGAGCATATCGTGTGATCAGTGAGCTTCGTGCAGGTATCACATGGATCAACTGCTACAACCCCACCTTCAACGAAGCACCTTGGGGCGGTTATAAGATGAGTGGTATCGGTAGAGAGCTTGGCGTTCATGGTATCGAGGAATATCAGGAGGTTAAGCAGATCAATATTAATCTGAATCCGGGTATCGTAGGCTGGTATGAACACTAGATGAAACAGACCGTTCACTTTCTGGAATATGAAGGTGGACGGTTTTTACTTTAAAAGAAGATGGTATTTTTACTCTACAGGAAAAGATATTCTGTTTTACAGGCAGGTTGATAACAAGTAGATAAATAGAGTAGAGATACATACTTTGATAGAAGTATGGTAGATGAGTTCTGCATGGATATATTTACTATATATACTTATATTTAAGTATGCGTAACAGATAAATGGTAGATAAATGGTACAAATTAATAATTGAAAAAGAGCATAAGATACGATAAGATACAGACATAGAAGCAAAGGAGCTTGTGAACAGGTCACAGGCTTCTTTTTTCAATTAAATGGCCGTAAAATTATAGTTCAATCAATGATTGTAAATGTTCATGGAAAGGTTGTGTTAGGTAACATACAGGATCATACAGACACACGATAACACAAATACATTTAAGGAGGATTTTAATATGAGTTATGAACAGGTAAGTAAGGATTTGGAAAAGGTAATTGGTTATATTCATGCAGATGAATTAACAGATGATGAAAAGAAATTAATGACAGAACAGACATTGGATTATTTTGATAATTATGTAAGCCCGGGCTGGTTAAAATACAGAAAGTCAGTATCTACAAACTCAGCAGTACTTGAGTGGAAAGATCATGACGGTGTATGTGATGGCTTATATGGTGAGGAATTTATCGACTGTCTTGGTGGTTTCGGTATTTATACATGTGGACATAGAAATCCGGAGATTCTTGATACTGTAAAGGCACAGCTTGATCATCAGGCACTTCATTCACAGGAACTGTTAGATCCGCTTCGTGGATACCTGGCAAAGGCAGTAGCCGATATCACACCGGGTGACCTGCAGTATTGTTTCTTCACAAATGGTGGCGCAGAAGCAGTTGAAATGGCATTAAAGCTTGCCAGAATCGCTACAGGTGGAAGATGGTTTATTTCAACTGTTGGTGCATTTCATGGTAAATCAATGGGTGCGATCTCAATGGGTGGTAAGAATACATACAGAGTTCCATATATACCTATGGTACAGCAGGTACAGCATGTAGAATATGGTAATGCAGAGGATGCAAGAAAGGCAATCCGTAATCTGATCGCTGTTGGTGAAAAGGTTGCAGCCGTGATCGTTGAACCAATTCAGGGTGAGGCCGGTGTTATTGTTCCGCCGGAAGGATATTTAACAGAGTTAAGAAAGATCTGTGATGAATATGGTGTGGCATTGATCTTCGATGAGATCCAGACAGGTATGGGTCGTACCGGTACAATGTGGAGATGTGAAGCAGAAGGAGTAACACCGGATATCATGACATTCGGTAAAGCATTTGGTGGTGGTATCATGCCGATCACTGGTATTATCTGTAAGCCATCCATGTGGGTACAGCAGTTGATCGACAACCCATGGTTACTTGGTTCTCCTACATTTGGTGGTAACCCTGTATGTTGTTCAGCAGCCATTGCAACGATCAAATATATGATTGACAATGATATTCCTGGACAGTGTGCAAGAAAGGGTAAGATATTAAAGGCAGGACTTGAAAGTCTGAAAGCAAAATATCCTGAGATCATCGATGATGTCAGAGGTGTTGGTCTGATGCTTGCTGTTGAGTTCGTTACATCTGATATCGGTTACAGCATTGCAAAGGGCTTGTTCTCAAGAGGTGTTATGACAGCCGGAACACTTGTAAACTCCAAGTGTATTCGTTTCGAGCCAACTGCGGTTATCACAGAGGAGCAGATCGCAGCCGTTATCGAGCGTATGGATGCAGCACTTGCTGATACAAAGAAAGAATATAATCTGTAAATTCACCTGTACATCATGATGGAAAATCATCCGACCATAGTATAGAAAATGATTTTTCGGATATATAGAATGTGTGAAGCACATATAAGACTACCGTTTATTCGGATACAGAACTGGTCGTCAGTTGAAGCTGATGAGATCAGGCTGCGGGATGAACGGTAGTTTTTTATGGGGACATTCATCCTGTATAACAATTTTATCTGAGGATAAAAGAGTTGAAGCGACTCTTTGTATTTATGTATAAATAGGGTATAATAAAGATGATTTATGGTGGATATCAGATAATGATTACGGATGTACAAAATAATTAAGAATTCTATAGATAATATGAGATTAAATTAATTGAATGTTATGGGGAGGTATATACAGATGAAAAAATTAAAGATTACATTTAACGCTCCGGTGACGCTGGGCTTTGTATTTATCTGTTTTGTTGTAACGTTGCTTGGTGTACTGACCGGTGGGGGAAGTACCCGGTTATTATTTATGACGTCTCATTCGTCGCTTACAAATCCACTCACATATCTTCGATTCTTTACACATGTATTCGGACATGCAGAATGGAGTCATTTTATCGGAAATGCATCCTATCTGTTATTGCTTGGACCAATGTTAGAAGAAAAATATGGTTCGAAAGAAATGCTGGAAGTGATAGGCATAACAGCACTTGCAACCGGTCTTGTGAATTATATCTTTTTCTGGAATGTAGCACTTTGTGGAGCGAGTGGTGTCGTATTTGCATTTATCGTGTTGGCATCCTTTACCGGATTCCGTGCAGGAGAGATTCCATTATCTTTTATTCTGGTTGCGGTCATCTTTATCGGGCAGCAGATATATGAAGGAATCGCAGTACAGGACAATATCTCAAATATGGCACATATCGTTGGCGGTATTGTAGGTGCAGTTGTCGGATATAATCTGAACCGGAAATAAACGGTGTGATATTTGCAAGGGAGGACTTCTCAAATGAATCGAACATGTGAAATACATGATACCATATTGCAGGATGATCTGAAATTGAGAGAAAGACCGCTTAAAGTTCTGGCAGCGGTCGATTCTTTTAAGGGCAGTATGACATCTGTTCAGGCAGGCATGGCGGTAAAAAAAGGTCTGGAGAAAAATTATAAGAATTGTGAGATCGAAATTGTTCCGGTTGCAGATGGCGGAGAGGGAACCATGGATGCGATCGCCTATGGAAAATCGAACATGAAGCGTCATACAGTTAATGTAACCGGGCCGCTTGGACAGGTCGTAAAGGCTTCTTATATCAGTTATGATGAAGCAGGAGAAAAAGTGGCATTGATCGAGATGGCAGAGGCAGCGGGGCTTCCGCTTGTACCGGAGTCTGCCAGAAATCCGATGCATACAACTACATATGGAGTAGGCGAGATGATAAAAGATGCTGTGCTGCATGGCTGTCGGAACTTTATTATAGGTATTGGTGGGAGCGCAACAAATGATGTCGGGATTGGAATGCTGCAGGCTCTGGGGTGCCATTTCCTTGATGAATATGGTGATGAAGTTCCGTATGGAGCGGAAGGCCTTTCAAAAGTATGCTGGATTCACATAGAGGATATGTTACCGGAGCTTTCAGCATGTTCATTTCAGATTGCCTGTGATGTCACAAATCCGCTGGTTGGAGAAAAAGGATGCAGCCATATCTTTGCACCACAAAAGGGAGCAGATGCTCAGATGGTAGAGAACATGGAGAAATCCATGGTGCGTTATGCAGATCTGGTGGAACAGCGGAACTGGTCAGGTTGTAAGCAGGATAGAGTGCAAATGAATACAGACCCGGAGAAATGTCAGGTGGACAGCATAATAATAAATCGTATGACACCGGGAGCAGGTGCAGCAGGCGGTCTTGGATATGCATTTTTAATGTTCCTGCATGCAAGATTACGACCGGGAATTGATATAGTATTTGATGAGATCCATTTAAAAGAAAGAATAAAATATGTCGATCTGGTTATTACCGGAGAGGGCAGGATGGATGCACAGACATTAATGGGAAAAACTCCGGCAGGCGTAGCGAAACTTGCAAAAGCACAGAAGAAAAAAGTGGTTGCATTTGCAGGCTGCTTCGGGGAAGGCATTGAACAATGTATGGAGAGCGGCTTGTTTGATGCGTGTTATTCCATAACTGACGGACTGTCCGAAGAGGAGCGAGGGAGAGCCATGCAGACAGAATGTGCCATGCAGAATATGGAACGAACTGTGAAGGAGAAGCTATAGCAAATCAGAAAGCCCGAATAGAGCAATAAACTCTATTTGGGCTTTTTATATAAGAACATTTAAAAGTCATATGAACATGAATGAACTTTTATGTCAGCTAAGTGAGTATATCAAGCTTGGTAAAATGGACGCGTTACAGGTCGAGTCTGTAAATATCGAACAGATATGGGAGCCGTTACAGGAACGGTATCAGAATCTTCTGGAGGAAAAAGGTCTGGAAGTAAGAATGTCAGGAAGCTGCACGGCAAAAGGCGATATGCTGATGTTTTCCCATATGTTAGAGAATCTGTTTGTAAATGCGATTAAGTATTCACTGAAAGGAAGTGTGATCCGGCTGGTATTAAAGGAAGGCCATCTCATTCTTAGTAATCAGATGGAACAGCCGCTTATAACCGATCCAGAGGAACTGTGGAAACCATTTGTAAAAGGAGACGAAGCGAGAACCGGCAGAAGTGGAAGTGGAATCGGATTGAGCATTGTGCAGGAGATCATGCAGATATTCGGCTACCACGGAAGCATAAAGACTGAGGATGGAGAATTTGAAGTAACAATTTATTTTTAAATAGAGAGTAGAAATTTTAAATAATAGATTGACAGTGGCCTTACTATTATGTAACAAGCCTATCTGAATGTCGGTACTTTGGCAGCGTATTTTGCTGCCTTATGTACCGCTACATGAGGATAGAATGAGAATGTCTTGTGTAATAATAGATAAGACCACTGTCAATCTATTATATAAGTATGTAGTTCAAATACGCCAGAATCGCATTGCAAACACATGGAAAATAGGCTATATTTATGGGTGGTACTGTTAGTTTCATGTAACAGGAAGTAAGAGGAAATTTGTATGAACGAAAACGAGATTTCAAAGATGATCGAGCTTGCCATACAGGCAAGAACAAAGGCATATGCACCATATTCGAATTTTCAGGTGGGAGTCTGTATAAAGATGGAGAATGGAAGCTATTATACAGGATGCAATATAGAAAATGCTTCCTATGGGGCAACAAACTGTGCGGAACGGACGGCTGTTTTTAAGGCAGTCAGTGAAGGCTGCAGGAAACTGTCTGCGATCGTGATCGTTGGCGGACTAAAGAACGGAGAATGTGACTATACTTATCCATGTGGGATATGCAGACAGGTCATTGCTGAGTTTGCCGAACAGGACTGCGTGATCGTTGTAGCAAAGAACAAACAGGAATATCGAATGTATTCGGTAGAAGATCTGCTTCCGGAGACATTTTATTTGAATAAAGAAGAATAAAGGAGACATCAGATTGAGAGACTTAAAAGAATTAGCAGGGTATGACATCATAACAGAAGAAAAGATTCCTGAAGTAAATGGAACAGGTTATATCTTAAGCCACAAAAAGACGAAAGCCAGAGTGCTTGTAATTGCAAATGACGATGAGAACAAGGTATTTAATATCGGATTCCGGACACCACCATATGATGATTCCGGTATCCCGCATATTCTGGAACATTCAGTATTGTGTGGTTCCAGAAAATATCCGGTAAAAGATCCATTTGTAGAACTGGCAAAGGGTTCATTAAATACATTCTTAAATGCGATGACATATTCTGATAAGACGGTATATCCGGTTGCAAGCTGTAACGAAAAGGATTTTGAAAATCTTATGGATGTCTATCTGGATGCTGTATTCTATCCAAATATCTATGAGCATACAGAGATCATACGTCAGGAAGGCTGGCATTATGAAATGGAAGCTGTAGATGGAGAACTTACCTATAACGGTGTTGTATTTAATGAGATGAAAGGTGTATTTTCATCTCCGGAACAGCAGATGTATACGAAGATTGAGACAACGCTGCTCGCAGATACTCCATACCAGCATGTATCCGGTGGTGATCCGGCAGTGATTCCAACCTTAAGTCAGGAACGGTTTCTTGATTTCCACAGAAAGTATTATCATCCATCAAACAGCTTTATCTATCTGTATGGTGATTTGGATATGTATAAGGAACTGGACTATATCGATCAAGAGTATCTCTCAAACTTTGATTATCGGGAGACTGATTCTACGATTGCTGTGCAGGCAGCTTATGAACAGATGAAGGATGAGAGTTGTTCCTACTCGATCGCAGAGAATGAGAACGAAGAAAATAACACATTTTTGACCTATAATATGGTAGTTGGAAGCAGCCTTGACAAGAAGCAGTCTGTTGCTATGAATATCCTGGAATATGCTATTATGGATGCTCCGGGTGCGCCTTTAAAGAAAGCATTAGTGGATGCAGGGATCGGAGAGGATGTCTTTGCTTCCTTTGATGACGGAATCCAGCAGACGATCTTTACAATCGCAGCAAGAAATGCAAATGTATCCGATAAGGAACGATTTGTTTCCGTGATCCGCGATACGCTGACCGATCTTGCCGGTCATGGTGCAGAAGGAAAAGCAATCGACCGGACATCGATCGAGGCTGCAATCAATAATTTTGAGTTCAAACATAAGGAAGCAAACTTCGGCAGATTCCCGAAGGGACTTATGATGGGGTTGGATGCATTTAATACATGGCTGTATGATGATGCCTCGGCACTTGAAATGTTTAAGCTAAATGAAGTATATGATGAATTGAAAGAAAACCTGAAAACAGGATATTTCGAAGATCTGATATGGGAAAAGCTGGTTCAGAATACTTTTGGTATGATCTTTGTTATGGAGCCGAAGAAGGGGCTTGATAAGGAGATTGATGCAGCAGAGAAGCAGAAGCTTGCAGACTATAAGGCATCCCTTACAAAGGAAGAACTGGAACAGGTCGTATCAGATACAAAGGAACTGAAATTATATCAGGAGACTCCGTCACCGGAAGAAGATATGGAGAAGGTTCCGCTGCTCAGTATTTCTGATATCAGAAAAGAGATTCATCCATTAAAGAATCGTGAGGACAGTATCTATGGTATGCCATTAATAAGTCATGATATCTTCACAAACGGAATCGGTTATCTGGAATTTATATTTGATATCAATGATCTGGATGCAGAACTTATTCCATATGCAGAACTGCTTACCAATATATTCAAATATGTGGATACGGAGCACTACACATATGGAGAACTGTCCAATCAGATCAATTTCCATACCGGTGGTATCGGATTTTCTACAGGAGCCATGTATAAGGATGGCGGAAAGGATTATCTTTCATTCTTCTCCGTTAAGACAAAGGCAATGTATGATAAGCTTGGAGAAGGTCTGAAGCTGATCGAGGAGATCCTGTTCACATCGAAGCTTTCGAATAAGAAGCGTTTGAAGGAGATCATCGCAGAGGAAAAGGCAGGACTTAAGACAGATCTGACATCTTCCGGACATATCACATCTGCCACCCGTGCAATGTCTTATATCTCAGATGTGATGGCATTTAAGGATATGACAGAGGGAATCGGATATTATGATTTTTTACAGGAACTGGATCAGAATTTTGAACAGAATGCAGATAAGATCATCGAGAAGCTGCAGACAACACTTGCCGAGATCCTCAGAAAGGGTGCAGTAACGATCTCTTATACCGGTGACAATGATATCAAAGAATTACTGGGAGCAGATATTGAAGCATTTGCAAGAAAGCTGTCGACCAGACCATCCTTTGCAGAAAAACGTGTGATGAAAAAAGCTGTTAAGAACGAAGGCTTTAAGACCGCAAGTCAGGTGCAGTATGCGGCACTTGCAGGAAATTATAAAGAGAAAGGCTATGAATATACAGGCGCATTGGAAGCCCTTCAGGTAATTTTCTCCTATGGATATCTATGGGAGAATGTTCGTGTAAAAGGGGGGGCATATGGCGCGATGTGTTCATTTGCAAGATCAGGAATGGGATATTTTACATCCTACAGAGATCCGAACCTGATGGAGACATATGATATCTATAAGAAGGCAGCAGACTATGTGGCAGGCTTTGATGCAAGCGACAGAGATATGACCAAATATCTGATCGGTGCGATCGCAAAGTCAGATGCACCGATGACACCATCCGCAGAAGGAGCATTCAGCCAGACCTGTTACTTTGCAGGTATTACAGATGAACAGCTTCAGAAAGAGCGTGATCAGGTGCTTGCTGCAAATGTAGAAACGATCCGTTCACTGGCACCTGTGATCCGGGCGATCACAGACGACGGTGTTATCTGTGCGATCGGCGGGGAAGATAAGATTGAACAGAACCGGACACAGTTCAAAGAAGTAAAGGATCTGTAGTTTTTATAAATAAAAAATATATAGAAGCATAAATTGTTCTCCATCCGGTTACAGGAAGATGTGCCGGATGGAGAGCATTAATACATACAGAATATGGAAGGGGAAGTATGAACGATACATACAAATCAGGATTTGTTGCGATCATAGGAAGACCCAATGTAGGTAAATCCACACTGATGAATCAGTTGATCGGACAGAAGATCGCGATAACGAGCAGTAAGGCACAGACAACAAGAAACCGTATCCAGACCGTATATACCTCGGATGAAGGACAGATTGTTTTCCTTGATACACCGGGAATTAACAGAGCCAAGAACAGGCTTGGTGAATACATGTTGAAGGTAGCAGAGGGAACATTAAATGAAGTAGATGTCGTTATGTGGATCGTTGAAGCAACGACATTTATCGGCGCAGGAGAACGGTATATCATTGAACAGTTAGAGCGTGTTAAGACTCCGATCATCATTGTGGTAAATAAGATCGATGCGGTAAGTGAAGAAGAAGTGTTCAGGGCGATCTCGACCTATAAGGATGCATGCAGCCATGCGGAGATTGTTCCGGTATCGGCATTAAAAGGAAAGAATAAGGATGAGTTGATAAAGACACTGTTCAAATACCTTCCATATGGACCACAGTTCTATGATGAAGACACGATCACCGATCAGCCGGAGCGTCAGATCGTATCCGAACTGATCCGTGAGCAGGCATTAAGACTTTTGGATAAAGAGATTCCACATGGAGTCGCAGTCGTGATTGATTCGATGAAGGAACGTCCAAACGGACGGCTTATAGATATTGATGCGACGATCATCTGTGAACGGGATTCCCATAAGGGAATTATCATCGGAAAGCAGGGGGCAATGCTGAAAAAGATTGGCAGCAATGCAAGATATGGCATTGAGCAGCTTTTGGATACACATGTGAATCTGAAGCTTTGGGTAAAAGTGAAGAAGGACTGGCGTGATACCGATACCCTTCTTCGGAATTATGGTTATAAGATGGATGAATGATGAAGGATGAGATAGTATTAAATGGGATCGTGCTTTCCTCCGTACTTCAGGGAGAATATGACAGGCGGCTTGTCATACTGACCAGAGAGCAGGGGAAGATCACAGCATTTGCAAAGGGAGTCCGAAGACCAAACAGCCAGCTGATCTCGAAGACGCAGCTTTTTGTCATGGGAGCGTTTACGGTATATCCGGGAAGAAATGCATATACACTTATCAATGTAGAGGCAAAGGAATATTTTCATGAACTGACTTTTGATATGAATAAATACTGCTATGGATCTTACTTCTGTGAGATGATGTCATATTTTACAAGAGAAGGAGACCGGTCTGCAGATTATCTGAATCTGCTGTTTGTCAGTCTGAATGCATTAAAAAAAGGACTGATGCCGGTGAAGCTGATACGTTGTGTATATGAATTAAAGATCATGGATATCTTTGGACAGGGATTACAGAGCTTTCACTGTCCAATCTGCGGAAGCGACAGGCTGACACGGATATTTGATCCTTTATCCGGTGGAATCCTGTGTGAGGACTGCCGCAGCAAGGCAAAGAAAAGTATCCATATATCAGAGGATGCCAGATATGTGCTTCAGTATATTAATGGAGCGACGCTTGGAAATCTGTATAATTTCACGGTTTCAGGCAGCGTGCTGGAAGAACTTATGATGATCACAAAGGAATTTCTGGCAGTATATGTAGACAGGAAATTCAATTCTGTAGAAATAATTGAATCCCTGTCTTGAAAAAAACAGGGATAGAAGGTACAATAACGTACAAATAAAAGATGAAATATAAATGGAGGACATTATGGAAAAGACATTAGACAAGATCGTTGCTTTAGCAAAGAACAGAGGTTTTGTATATCCGGGTTCAGAGATTTATGGTGGACTTGCAAATACATGGGATTACGGTAACCTTGGTGTTGAGTTAAAGAACAATGTAAAAAAGGCTTGGTGGAAAAAGTTCATACAGGAGAATCCATATAATGTAGGTGTTGACTGTGCGATCCTGATGAACCCACAGACATGGGTAGCATCCGGACATCTTGGCGGTTTCGCAGATCCTTTGATGGACTGTAAAGAGTGCCATGAAAGATTCCGTGCAGACAAGCTGATCGAAGACTACATGGCAGAGAATAACATGGAGATCGAAGGTTCCGTTGACGGATGGTCCAACGAAGAAATGGAGAACTTTATTGAAGAAAAGAATATCTGCTGTCCTTCATGTGGAAAACATAATTTTACAGGTATCAGACAGTTCAACCTGATGTTCAAGACTTTCCAGGGCGTAACAGAGGATGCAAAGAACACAGTATATTTAAGACCGGAGACAGCACAGGGTATTTTCGTAAACTTCAAGAATGTACAGAGAACATCCAGAAAGAAGATTCCATTTGGTATTGGCCAGATCGGTAAGTCATTCCGTAACGAGATCACACCGGGTAACTTCACATTCCGTACCAGAGAGTTTGAGCAGATGGAGCTGGAATTCTTCTGCGAACCGGGAACAGACCTTGAATGGTTTGATTACTGGAGAAGCTTCTGTATCAACTGGTTAAAAGACCTTGGTATTAAGGATGAAGAAATGCGTGCCCGTGATCATTCACCGGAAGAACTTTGTTTCTACAGCAAGGGGACAACAGATATTGAGTTCTTATTCCCGTTTGGATGGGGCGAGCTTTGGGGTATCGCTGATAGAACAGATTATGATCTGACCCAGCATCAGACAGTATCCGGTGAGCCGATGGATTACTTTGATGATGAGAAGAAAGAGAAATACATTCCATATGTTATTGAACCATCACTTGGCGCTGACCGTGTAACACTTGCATTTCTTTGTGCTGCATATGATGAAGAAAATATCGGAACCGAGGAGAAGCCGGATGTAAGAACTGTATTACATTTCCATCCTGCACTTGCTCCTGTTAAGATCGGTGTTCTTCCACTGAGCAAGAAGCTTGGTGAGGGCGCAGAAAAGGTTTATACAGAATTATGCAAATACTATAACTGCGAATACGATGACAGAGGAAATATCGGTAAGAGATACAGAAGACAGGATGAGATTGGAACTCCATTCTGTGTAACTTATGATTTTGACTCAGAAGAAGATGGTGCTGTAACAGTCCGTGACAGAGATACCATGGAACAGGAAAGAATAAAGATCGAAGATCTGAAAGCATATTTTGAGAAGAAATTCGAATACTGATCAGAAAAATCAGCTATTAATCCGGACAGAGTATCTGATTAATCAGATCTGTAATATAAAAGAGGCATTTGTCGGAAAAGAACGATATCCGGCGGATGTCTCTTTTATTTTGAAAAAGATTCCAGAATAAGCGTGCAAAAAGAAAAAAATTTGAAAAAAGTGGTTTAATATTATTAGGGCATATGATATAATCACCTCAGAGTGGTGGGAAAATTCTGCCCTAAAGCAGGCTTTTTTCAGCATATATTTAATTAGATACGTAGGAGGTAATAAACAAATGGCAAACAAGTGGGTTTATATGTTTAGCGAAGGCGACATGACCATGCGTAATCTTCTCGGTGGTAAGGGTGCAAACCTTGCAGAGATGACAACAATTGGTCTTCCAGTTCCACAGGGTTTCACAATCACAACAGAGGCTTGTACACAGTACTATGAAGATGGTCGTAAGATCAACGACGAGATCATGGCACAGGCTATGGAAGGTGTTAAGAAGATGGAGGAGATCAACGGCAAGAAGTTCGGAGATCTTGAGAATCCATTATTAGTATCAGTTCGTTCAGGTGCTAGAGCATCTATGCCAGGTATGATGGATACAATCCTTAACCTTGGTTTAAATGATGAAGTTGTTGCTGCAATGATCGCACACAACCCAGATCCAGCATTCGAGCGTTTCGTATATGATTCTTACAGACGTTTCATTCAGATGTTTTCAGACGTTGTTATGGAAGTTGGTAAGAAGTACTTTGAGCAGCTCATCGATAAGATGAAAGAAGAGAAGGGTGTTAAGTTCGACGTAGAACTTACAGCAGCTGATCTTAAGACTCTTGCAGAGCAGTTCAAGGCTGAATACAAGAACCAGTTAGGAACAGATTTCCCTTCAGACCCAGTTGAGCAGTTAAAGTTAGCTATCGAAGCTGTATTCCGTTCATGGGACAACCCACGTGCGAACGTATACAGAAGAGACAACGATATCCCTTATTCATGGGGTACAGCAGTTAACGTAATGCCTATGGTATTCGGTAACTTAAATAATGAATCCGGTACAGGTGTTGCATTTACCCGTGACCCTGCAACAGGTGAGAAGAAACTTATGGGTGAGTTCCTTATCAATGCACAGGGCGAAGACGTAGTTGCTGGTGTTCGTACACCAATGCCAATCGCTCAGATGGAGCAGGAATTCCCAGAAGCATATGCAGAATTCCTTAAGGTATGTGAGACTCTTGAGAATCACTACCATGATATGCAGGATATGGAGTTCACAGTTGAGAACAAGAAGCTGTACATGTTACAGTGTCGTAATGGTAAGAGAACAGCTCAGGCAGCTCTTCAGATCGCTTGTGACCTTGTTGATGAAGGACATAAGACAGAGGAAGAGGCAGTTGCTATGATTGATCCTCGTAACCTTGATACACTTCTTCACCCACAGTTTGATGCAGCAGCTCTTAAGGCAGCTACACCAGTGGGCAAGGGTCTTGGTGCTTCACCAGGTGCTGCTTGTGGTAAAATCGTATTTACAGCTGATGATGCAGAAGCATGGGCAGCTAAGGGTGAGAAGGTTGTTCTTGTACGTCTTGAGACATCGCCAGAAGATATCACAGGCATGAAGTCAGCACAGGGTATCTTAACAGTTCGTGGTGGTATGACATCACATGCTGCTGTAGTTGCTCGTGGTATGGGTACTTGCTGTGTATCAGGTTGTGGCGATATCATCATGGATGAAGAGAACAAGAAGTTTACACTTGCCGGTAAAGAGTTCCATGAGGGAGATTTCATCTCAATCGATGGTACAACAGGTAACATTTACGATGGAGTTATCAAGACAGTTGATGCTTCAATCGCAGGTACATTTGGTCGTGTTATGGCATGGGCTGATAAGTATAGAAAACTCCAGGTTAGAACAAATGCAGATACGCCGGCAGATGCTAAGAAAGCTCGTGAGCTTGGTGCAGAAGGTATCGGTCTTTGCCGTACAGAGCATATGTTCTTCGATCCAGAAAGAATCGCAGCATTCCGTGAAATGATTTGCTCAGATACAGTAGAAGAAAGAGAAGAAGCTCTTGATAAGATCCTTCCATATCAGCAGGGAGACTTCAAGGCTCTTTATGAGGAACTGGAAGGTCATCCGGTTACTATCAGATTCTTGGATCCACCTCTTCATGAGTTCGTTCCTACAGAGGAAGCTGATATTGAGAAGCTTGCAAAGGCTAAGAATAAGTCGGTGGAAGAAATCAAGGCACTCTGCAACTCACTTCATGAGTTCAATCCTATGATGGGACACAGAGGATGTCGTCTTGCTGTAACATATCCAGAAATTGCTAAGATGCAGACAAAGGCTGTTATTCGTGCAGCTATCGAAGTTCAGAAAGAGCATCCAGATTGGAATATTGAGCCGGAAATCATGATCCCACTTGTATGTGAAGTTAAAGAGCTTAAGTATGTTAAGAAGGTAGTAGTTGAGACAGCTGATGCTGAGATCGCTGCTGCAGGCGTTGATCTTAAGTATGAAGTTGGTACAATGATCGAGATCCCAAGAGCTGCTCTTACAGCTGATGAGATCGCTAAGGAAGCTGACTTCTTCTGCTTCGGTACTAATGACCTTACACAGATGACATTTGGTTTCTCAAGAGATGATGCCGGTAAGTTCTTAAATGCTTACTATGATGCTAAGATTTTCGAAAATGATCCATTTGCTAAGCTTGACCAGACTGGTGTTGGTAAGCTCATGGATATGGCTGTTAAACTTGGCAAGCCAGTTAATCCAAAGCTTCATATCGGTATCTGTGGTGAGCATGGTGGAGATCCTTCATCTGTTGAGTTCTGCCACAAGATCGGTCTTGATTATGTATCATGTTCACCATTCCGTGTACCTATCGCCAGACTTGCTGCTGCACAGGCTGCTATTGCAAACAAATAATAGACCATACGAAAACGTGAATTAAAATAGTCAATAGTTTTATAGTATCAAAGAATCCCGTTTGGTGTATGCCAGACGGGATTTTTGTGTTATAGTGATAGGTGTGGGATTAAAAAGAAAAAGATGAAAGCAAGAAAGAGAAAACAGATGAAGACGGATAATAATGCAAAGAAAGAAAACAACGTAAAAAAAGAAAGTGGTGTAAAAAAGAAATGCAGGGAAAAGAAAGATAAACTTGCAATCGAAAAAAGAATATTGCAACTATCGTTTCTTGGAAGTGTATTATTTATAATAGCAGAAGGAGTGATGGCATGGTTTACCCATTCCCATTCCTTATGGACAGACTGTCTCTTTGATTCGGCAGATCTGGTAATGATCGGACCGTTTTTGGTTCTTGTGCCATTACTTTATAAACCGGTAACAGAGAAGCATCCATATGGATATGCACAGGTGGAGTCGTTGTTTTTACTGGTGAAATATAGTGTTCTATTGGCACTTACCTGTAATCTGATGGTTGAAAATATAAAACTGTTATTACATGGTGGACATGAAGTAGATGCAGGAAGTATTGCTATATTTGAACTTCTGGTATGTCTTGGGTGTGCAGGCATGTATCTGCTGCTTAGTCATTATAGTAAGAAATATGAGTCAACTACGATTAAAGCAGAACTTTACATGTGGAAACTTGATATCATAAGCAGTTTGGGAGTTGCAGTTGCATTTGCAGTGCAGACGGTATTACTTACAACGAGATTCCGATTCCTCACACCATATATCGATCCGGCAGTAGCAGTAGTTATGGCATTGCTCCTTATAAAAGAGCCGGTAAAAGAAATTTTCCAGAGTATTAAAAATCTGGTCTTATTTGCACCGGAAGAGGAAGTATTAAGTCAGATACGGGGAATTGTAGATAAGCACATGAATGATTACCCATATGAAGTTACATTTTTAGATGTCATTCAGACTGGACGAAAACTCTGGGTAGAAGTATATGTCGGAAATAAAACGGATGTTATACATATCAGTATCACGCATCGTGTCAGAGATGAAATTAAACAGGAACTGAAACACAAATATGATCAGGTATATATCGAGATTATACCAGATTGATTATCAGCCATTTGTGATAATAGGATGATCACAGGATAGTGCAAAGGAGAAAATAAGTGAAAGATGGTTACAAGCGTCTTAATATACATATGATAGATCGAACAGATGCAAGGAACAATTAGTTGTAAGAGTGAACAGGGAAAAGGAACGGAGTTTGTATTCACACTTGTATTTCCACTTGGAACGGATGCAGATCTGAAGAAAGAGATTACACCGGGCGCGTGTCAGTTGCAGTTTGCTGGAAAGAGAATTCTGCTGGCAGAGGATAATGAACTGAATCGTGAGATATCCAATGAAATATTGAAGGATGAAGGTTTTTAGATTGAGAACGCTGAAGATGGAGCTGCTGCAGTTGAAATGGTAAAGAATTCATCTCCGGGATATTATGATCTGATCCTTATGGATGTTCAGATGCCCAAACTGAATGGATATGAAGCAACCAGAGCAATACGTGCACTGGATGGCGAACTTGGTAAGGTTCCAATTATTGCAGTAACAGCAAATGCATTTGAAGAAGATAAAAGGACAGCAAAAGAAGCCGGTATGAATGGACATATTTCCAAACCAATTCGGGCAAACGAACTTCAAGAGGAGATTTTGAAGTGCATGTAATGGATGGTAAATTATAACGATATATTAGTCAGAGGTGGACAAAATGAAAAAATGGAAAATTGCAGGATTGATCACTGTAGCGGGGGTATGTATTGCAGCTACGGTCTGGGGTCTGCACAGTCATGCAAAGGAACATGCCAAGATGTTAAAACTGGATGAATACACATCGGATGATTCTGTCATATATGTAGCTTTGGGAGATTCTATAACCTATGGATATTCATTGGAACATGTAGAAGATGAACGGTTTTCTGCAAGAATTGCCGCTTATATGAGAAAGCAGGGGATGCAGGTGGTAGAATGTAATCAGGGTGTAAATGGTCAGATCAGTGGTGACATGTGGCAAAATATCAAGAAAGGCAAGGTAGATCTGTTAGACCGTGCTGATTATGTGACATTTTGCATTGGTACGAATGACGCACTTCTTCCATTTGAATTTTTTGTTATGCAGTATGAAGATTATTTTTATGGATATTCCGGCGCAGGAGATGATTCTCCACTTTGGAAGAAAATTAATAAAAAGACATTTATCCGGGACTTTGAAGAAGCGGATCAGTCAGCAGAAGATAATCTGAATCAGTTTTATGATAATCTTTCAAATAGTATAGATTTAATCCGCAAAGATTCACCGGATTGCCAGATTGCGATCATGACATTGTATAATCCATACCGTAATATGGATTATGAAATATCGGCAGGTGGGATAAAGGTCAATATCGGACAATACGCAGAAGAGAAGATCAGTCAGGCAAATGCTGTTATCCGTACAGTATGTGCAGAAAAACATATTGCACTGGCAGATTGTCATGAAGCATTTGCTGCGTCGAACGATATCGTGCTGAATAATCAGAATGCGGAAAATTATATAGATCCTGATGATCATCCGACTGCAGTAGGACAGCAGTTGATCGCAGATGTATTTATAGATGCTATGTTTACGAAGTAAAATGCAATGTGGAAATCCCGTGTTTTCAGAGCTGATGGAAAATATAGTCATTTAAGAGACTACATAGATATGCAAAACATATGACAGAAAGACATTTTCATGTGGTATTACTGTTTAGGATGTGTCCGGAATTTAGGATACATTTTAATAAGAATATCATAAGAGAATGTCTTTTTTTGACTGCGAGATAGGTATATTAGTAGTTTTGATTCATTTGCTTATACAACATAATGCGTTTATAATTGTGCCAATATCAGATATATTAACGCAAATTGCCAGTACAAATGCACATATTGTGTTTGATGTATGAATATATTTTCAAAAGTGTATCTATTTTTCTTTCCTTTCAGAAAATAATCCGATATAATTATTATGTAACTGGAGGTTGGGTGCAGAAACAGCATTCAGCAACAAAAATAATGTTTATGAAAGAAAGGGATGATGAGAACATGAACAGAAAATGGGGAAAGAAATGGATGGCAGCAATGCTTTCGATTTCAATGGTGATCGGTATGTTTCCTGGGGTTGGAAATCCGGTCAGAGTTCTTGCAGATGAACCGCCGGGGCAGGTGGTCACGCAGGAAGATACTTCAAACGCAGGTAATAGCGGAAAGGATAAATATGGATTTAATTTGACAGCACCAAGTTCATTTGATGCAAATGATGGTGAAAATCCATATGGTTCCGGGTATGCTGCATTTAATGAAAAGATGGAAGCTTTTTTATGGTATCGATCCAGTGGAAAGAACCGAAATGCGGAAACGTATAATTATACGAAAAGCTCAGATATCAAGGGCTATTATGTTGGACCGGATCCGAAACGGAATAACAATGGATTTATGCAGAGCCGAACAGCATCCGGTGCAGCAGATGTCAAGTATGTAAATGTCGATGGATATGATCCATATGGAACCGGACATGACAATATGGTCGCACTTGTTGGTGCATCGCTTGGGAAAGACCCGCAGCTTGTTGTGGCCAGATACAGCGCATCCGGTAATGGTCAGGAATTAAGAAAGACATTCAGTCTTGGATCAGGAGAGGACAATGACTGGCTTCGTGACAATCAGCTGGAAAAATACAGTGCCTATAAGAATTATTTTACACTGAAGGCAGGAGATTTTGACGGCGATGGAGATGAAGATATCGCGGTCTATGTTCCGAAACGTGGAGATCCGTATATTATGATCCTGGATGGAATCACTTTATCACCAATCAGCGATAATATTCCGGTTCGTAATTTTATGGGAAATACCGGAGCTGATATGGCAGGTAAATTTACCAATAACGGAAAAACTGCAAGAGCAACGATCAACATGTCAATAGAAACTTCAGATATCAACCGGGATGGTAAAGATGAGATCCTTCTGGTTGGTTCCTATTCAAATATCCATGATGACAGTGACGGAAAGAAACTGCAGCAGAGAAGCTCTATATTTGCCTGTTATAAGGTTGAGAACAAGAAACCACAGCAGATGAATAAGTATGTGATGGATAAGGATACATGTAGTGTATATATGCGATATGCCTCTGTAGCAGCAGGAGATGTTGATTTTGACGGTTTCCCAGAAGTAGTAGTTGCCGGAGTATACAGTGATAATGATGGTCCGGACGGAGACAAATCCGGTTCAAATAAAAAGTATATGGTTGTAACGTTAAAATACGATCCTAATGAAGAGGTTGAGACATTAATACCATCTGGTGGAACTGTAGTGGATATGTGCAGTTTTATGAGTACCGGATTTGATAAAAACGATAATGTGCATCCGCTTCCTGCGTTAACCTGTGCAGCAGTAAATGGAAGAAATGCTGCGGAACAGATTTTCTTAGATGGCGTTTTCTGGAAGTTTGAAAACGAAGAATGGAAAAAGGACTACACAGCTAAGGTGTGTCAGAGCGGTGATAAGGGAATTGGCGGTTATATCATATCTGATACCTGGGTGGATGGATGTGTAGCCGGAAACTTCGATGAAAATGATCTGGGAATTGAACAGGTCTTATATACGACCGGATATAAACAGCAGAGTTTTAACCGGTATTTTTATCGGGTGAACATGTCCGGTAAAGAACAGAATAAAGATTCATCGACCGGAGTCTGCACACCGGGCAGTTACATTGATTCAACATCAAATGAACTTGTACGGCATGTTGGTATGAGCGATTTCCCTTGTCTGGCGATTGCGGCTGTTGATGCGGATAAAGATACGGATATATTTACCTTTAAGAGCAAGAAATATACATACAGTAATGTAGATGTTCTGGCAGTATTACAGGCTGCACCATATTTTGGGGAGCTTCAGGATGACTATTTTAATGGGAATATTGGAGAAACCTTATATGGTTCATTGTCAGGAAATGGAAAGATAAACAGCAAGACGAAGATGGCGTCCATCGGAGCCTATGTGTCGTTTTCCATTGGTTCCTCCGCATTACAGTTCCATACAGAGGCTTCCTACACCCATGATTGGGAGTGGACATATGAGGATGAGCTTTCGCATGAGTATTCGATCAGCTTCGAAAATGATGGTACAAAAAATCAGGTAGTACTGTACCGAACGCCGGTTATATTATATGAATATGTAATAACACCAGCGAATGGAAACCCATCGTATACCATGGAGGTCGGTGTACAGCAGCAGCCGGTCTATTCAACCATGGATGTTGATACTTTCAATCGGTTTGCAGCAAGTGATGAGACCCTGCAGAATAAGGTGATAACGAAGGATATCTTGTCCAGTACACCCGGATGTCCGGATACATATGCAACCAGCTCACTTGGAATGAAGAATTTTATTGGCTATCCAACATGGATAGATATCAATAATAAGATAAACGATCAGACAACAATATCCATGAATATCACGGATAACACGCAAAGCAGTAAGACAATGACTCAGACAAACAGCTTTGAACTGACACTTGGGGTGGAAGGTGAGGTAGATGCCAAAGTAGCCAAGATGAACTATGGCGGTGGTGTTAAGATTGGTGGTGGCTGGGGATCCGGTAAGACAACATTTGATTATTCATCAATATCAAAAGAAGGCGTGGTAGCTTATCCGCCACAGACCGATTCCCAGTACAGTTTTACTACCAAATTTGGTATCTGGCAGGCAAAGCTAGGAGACAGTAATGTTCCAATACTTGGATTTATTGTGAAGAATGTCGAGCAGCCGCCATCTCCACCGGAAAATATCAGTGTGGATACAGTGAACTCAGATTCCGTAACACTTGCATGGGAAAGCGGTTATAAAAAGGCCGAGAAATATGAAATCTATCAGGTATTTAATGATGGTATCACAACCAATAAATACAGTCTGTTAGATACAATTAATGGTGATAGTTCTTCTTATACTTATGACGGACTGAAGCCATCGACAGAATATGAATTTGCACTCCGATCGGTTGGAACAAACAGTGGAGGAGAGATTGTATATTCTGAATATACACCTGAGGTATCGATTCATACACTGGCTGACAGCGAGAAACCGGATATCTTAAGCATGACGAATGTACAGAGAGTTGTTGTCGGGGGAAATGCAAATTTTGTGATCGATGCACTTCCGTCTGCAAATGCAAAAGGAGGATTGTCCTATGCATGGCAGGTTAGAAGGTCAGGTTCAACGAACTGGGTGAACCTGACCGATAAAGATGCTTCAGGCGTGAATGAAAGCATATTGAAATTAGATGGTATTACGGAAGATATGGATGGTAATTCTTATCGATGTGTTCTTTCTGAGCTGATAAAGGGTGTGCGGTTGTATGCATATGGAACTCCAGGCATCCTGCATGTTGGAAGGGCTGACAGTATGATGACAGCAACGATCAGCAATACACAGTCCGACAGTGCAAATGAAGGAACCAATACAGCATTTGGTCAGTACACGCAGACGCGGACAGTTACCAACGAACGTACTGTATTAAAGATTGTAGCAGTTACGATTGGAACGCAGAAAGAGACATTTGTGCAGTATAAGAACCGTGCGGCGGTATCTGCCGTATATCCAGATACGGTAATACCGGAGTTTATCTATTTCGACAGTCAGACCAATGAGTGGTATGTGTTAGAAGGGTATAATGAGACAGCAGGAACAGCAACTGCAAAGGTGAAATTAAATGAAGTAATACCAAATGTATTCCAGAGTGGAACAACAGGTGATACAGCTGCTCGCTGGAATGGAGTTGATGCAGATACCATAAAACCTGTGACAGAGCAGGCAAGTGAAGTAGTGGAGAAAAAGCCATATTATGCATATACAGTAACAACAGCTGATGGAGAGATGCTGCTGTACAGTACAGATGCTATGTCAGAAGCAGTCACACAGTGGTATCAGCTGGAACAGAATACAGATGGAGCAATTACAGCAAAAGCGTATGCCGGTACCGTTCAGTCCTATGTACCTGCTTATGCCGGATATAAAGAAGAAACTGATGCGGATGGTGTAACAACGACCAATCAACAGCAGAGCAAGGTTGACGGAACAACCTGGTATCTGTACTGGCCGGAGGCATATGAAGGAAATAATGATTATATCATGTATGCAAAATCCACCGAAGCGGATCGAACTTCGGATGAGACCTATTATTATAAGACGGAGCAGACGGTAACGGATGAGAATCAGCAGGAGCAGATCATTACAGCATTTAATGAATTAAAGATTGCCATGTATGATGCCTTTTCTCTTATGGGAATCGGTACATCCAATCAGTATGGAGCAACTTCTGGAGAAGCAGTTACAGTAAATGAAACATATGATACACAGGTTGAAGATATCATAAAGGGAGATCAGACAACGATTCAGATCCATGTAGAGGAGGCAGTTACATCTTCCGTCAATATTGATAAAACAGGAATTGTAAATGTAAACTTCTTCAATAACCGGACCGGTTCCATTCGTGATATATCAACAGCTGTAGACAAGAATGGAAATGCGTCTGTTGTATGGAATCCGGAAGAAGCCGGAGACTATACGGTAACCGTGTCCTATGGAGGAAATACATCATTGTATCCTACCGATACGCAGATTGTTTATTATGTCGTAGATCGTACCGATGATACGGTATATGTTCTTTCAGGAAACAGTGTTGAATATGGTAATACCATTAAGCTTCAGGTCAAACAGGGCAAACGGGAGAATAATACAGCTGGTAATATACTTACAGAACCGCTTGCAGCGGATACTTCTGTATCTTATCAGGTATCTTACCGGGATGGTGATGATAAGGTTGTAACGGAAGATATAACCAGTAATACATTTACACCAAAATGGCCGGGACAGCATACATTTGTTGCGACGATAACCAGACAGAGCGGCACCAGTCAGATCAAATCATATGCTATGAAAATGATTACTGTAAGTAAACGACCGATTATTATTACAGCTCCATCAAAGGATGGTATATCAGAGGATGATACGGAAGATAAATTACTCAGTCTGTCAGATGTTGTTGTAAAATATGCCGGTGATGATACAGAATCCGGTATCCTGGATGCAGATGCAGCCAAATACAAACTGTCAGATCTGATGATAATAGAAGCTGAGCCGGATTTAGATGAAAATTCGACAGCGGGTGTTTATCAGACCGAAATCTCTTGGTTCACCGTTGGAACAGAAGAAGACAGTGAATATGCAGATCTGGTAAAAGAGTTTTTGAAGAAATATAATGTCACTCTGAACAGAGGAAAATATCAGATCGTATCAAACCAGTATACAGTCCGATATGAGTCTGACGGTAAAGGAACGATAAAAGGATATTGCGGAGATTCCAAAGAGCCGTTTGCATCCGGAGCCGGATTGGCAGATCAGAGCAAGGTATCCTTTAAAGCAATTCCAAAGGATGATTTTAAGATCAAGGCATGGAAGGTAACGGGAAATAATGGAAATGATCTGGTTCCAGGAACGGATTATGTGGTAAATGGAGATACATTGATTATTTCAGCATTGAGCAGCAGTGTTCATGTCAGTGTATCCTTTGCAGCAAAAACATATCAGTTGAATTATGATCAGCCGGAAAACGGAAACCTTCAGGCATATTATGTAAAGGCAGGAGGTTATGGAAGTAAGATCGATACAGGTGAAACGGTCCTTACAGGAAAGAGTATCCTGCTTAAGGCAGTTCCGAATGAGAATTACGTCGTAAAACAGTGGACTGTTTCATATGGAGGTTCGGCAAAGATCCAGAAAAATTCTGATGGAAGTATCTTTGCCGGAACAGAGATTACGCTCGATAATGTGGAAACAGATACTGTTGTGGCAGTTGAATTTGAACCAATAGAGACTTATTTATTTGAGACAGAAGTGATTGCAGAAGATCCGGATACATCAGTTGCAGGCTGCAAGATCAATGTCTCGGAACAGGTTCAGGATGGCAAGACAGCAAAGGGTTCAATGGTGACGCTTACAGCAGATCTTCCGGAATCGGTTACTGTATCAGAATGGAGAATCTATACAGATGATACACATTATACAGTCGCAGCAACCGGAGGGGTTCAATATACAGTATCAAATGTTCAGAAGAACATGAGGATCAAGCTGGTTGTCAATATGTTCCAGATGGAAACACTTCATTTTGAAGCAATAAATGAACAGGGACAGCAGGTAGATGGTGTTGTTACGGCATGGAGTGATTCTTTGCAGATAGCTAATGATACAAAGATCGTAAAGAATCTGCCGGTTGTTATGAAAGCAGATGTACCGGAGCAATATCAGATTGCAGAATGGAAACTGTTTATCGGTTCGGAAGAACAGATGATCGCAAATGGAAAGGATGCGAATGAATGTTCATTTAACAGTGTAAGCAAATCCATGCGTGTTGTACTTGTTCTGCTCGATCGTCCAACTATCGCTTATAACAGTGATGATAATGGAACATTAGAATGCAATATATTATCTGGCGGTTATATCGACAGATACCGCACACAAGATATCGTTATGACAGCAGTACCAAAGACCGGATATGAAGTAGATCAGGTCACGGTAATGATGGATAAGACAGCTTACAGTGATGTGACAGTTTCTGATATAAAAGATACAGATAATAAACAGATTAAAGTTCAGGCACCGGATACAGGCTTTGAGAAGAATGTTGAGGTTGCAGTTACTTATAAGGAGATCCCAAAAGCTGAACTTCAGTATGAACTGGTATCAGCAGATGGAGTAAATGCAGGAACAATAGCGGTTCGTGTGGATCGTAAAAAACAGAACGATCTCATGCAGGATGTGTCCGCCGGATCAGGCAGTCTTGATATATATCGGGACAGCATGGTGACGATGACCACATCAGTGATCAATGGATATGAGATCCGTGCATGGAGTATGAATGGTACAGATATTACGGCAGATGCACGTGTGAACAATACGGATCTGAGTAAACTGGTATGGATTGTTGACGAGAAGTTGTTACAGAATGTACCAATTACGATCACGGTAACGGTTGTTAAGAAGCAGAAGTCTCCGGTAGAACCGGAAAAACCGGTTGTAAAGGATCTGACGAAGAAGCAGATCGAGAAGAATTCGCAGACACTTTCCAGCAAACAGAATGCTGTCTGGACGCAGAAGGGAATCCTTCTGTCATGGAAGACTGTTAAGGGAGCTCAGGGATATGATGTTTTTGCAGCACCATGTAACAGAAAGAAGCAGATCTTTGTTAAGACGATTTCGGGAGCAAAGAAGAGCTCAGTGGTATTGAGTAAATATAAAGGCAAGAAGCTTGACCGGAAGCAGTCATATAAGACCAGTGTCAAGGCATATCGTATCGTGAATGGAAAGAAACAGTATATTGCTAACGGCCTGACACTTCACATTGCAGGATCTAAGAGCAAGACCTACACAAACGTAAAGAAGATTCAGTGCACGAAGACGAAATATTCCTTAAAGCAAGGCAAGACAGCAAAGATAACAAGTAAGCTTATCTTACAGGATAAAAAGAAAAAATTGTTATCAAAAGGCCATGGGGCAAAGATTCGTTACAGCAGTACCAATAAAGCGGTTGCTGCTGTAACAGCAAAGGGCACGATTCGTGCAAAGAAAAAAGGAACCTGTTATATCTATGTTACTGCATTAAATGGAGTAAATAAACGGGTGAAGGTCACAGTAAAATAAAACTGTAAATTTAAGTTAAAAAATTTCATGGTGGGGTAATACAGAAGCTTTCCGGCTCCTTGTTATCCCATTCATGGAATTTTATTTTTGTTCAAAATATTTATATGAAAATTTATTTCTTTCTGGACAGATAGGTAACAAAGATCATACGTTTATCAATGATCTGTCCGGCGATGGCAATGCCTTTTCCCATTGTAAAGGCTGCAAGGATAGTTCCGATTCCAAGACCTTTGATGTGACCGAGGAAGATACCAGTCATACATGCAGTTGTAAGCAGACAGATAACGTCAAAAGAGATTTTAACAACCGAATATTTCTTCTTTATGATCTGGGATAATTCCCGTGGGAAAAGATCGGTAGGAACGATCGGAAGACCACAGCGGTTGGAAAGCGCTATACCGATACAGATCAATATATAGCTGATCATAAAATAAAGAATCCGGTATCCGATGCCGGTTGGAAGAATGTTGATCCACAGTTCATGGACATCGAGCAGTTTCCCAAAGAAAAAACCAACGATAAAGCTGCACAGATATTGAGAAACGAATTTCTTTCTTAAGATCATTAAAGTGAGAACCAGAAGTCCCTGAAAGATGTAGGTTCAGGTACCTAAGCTGAGCTTTGGAAGAACCTCAGAAAAGGCGTATGGAACACTGGAAATTGCGGAGATTCCTGCGCCGGAATATAACATCAGAACGACTGCGAAGCTGTTTATGCATATGGCAACGATCAGGGCGATCTCTCCATACATGATCCGTTGTGTCATATGAGCATCCGTTTCAGGAATGATCTGTTTTTGTGCATATGTATTCATTTTAAAGTGACATCCTTTCATTTGTGCTTATCATAGATATCTGTAATAGAAGATTTTGATATCATATGTAAGTGTATTTGCTTCATTATATATATCTTTCACGGTTTCGTATTGTAGCACTCCATGTAAATGATAACAAATAAATAGTTTTTATAATTCTATAGATATTGTCTATATGTGATTTGCGAGTATAATAGAGAGAAATGAGAGATATAAATAATTTTGTACAAGAACAGGAAAATGGATCGAACACCCAAAGTCAGATAAAGAGAAAGAGGCAAATGGATGAATTTATTTTACATACGGTATTTCGTGGAACTGGCAAAGGAGCAGCAGTACACGAAGGCAGCAAAGAATCTGAATATCACACAACCGAGCTTAAGCCATGCGATTCACCAGTTAGAAGAAGAACTTGGGGTATTGTTATTTGAAAAAACCGGACGGAACACGGTGCTCACCCGGTACGGAGAAGAATTTCTGATCTATGCAGAGAATACGATCCGAACACTCGATCAGGGTATCAGTCTGATGCAGAAGGCGGCACATGGAGAAGGTGTCGTAAGGCTGGGGTTTGTCCGTCCGCTTGGTATGGATTTTATTCCGGGACTGGCTGCTGATTACAGGGAACTGTCGCAGGATGAAAACGTTCAATTCTCATTTCATACAGGAGCAACACATGAATTAGTAAAGGGACTGAAAGAGAAGCAGTATGACATTGTATTCTGTTCCAGACCGGTGGATGAAAGTGATCTGTCAGTTCTTCCGGTTGGCAGGCAGGATCTTGTCGTGATCACCCCAGAGGGACATCCGCTTGCAGAAAAGGAAACGATAGACCTTGCAGACACATTAAAATATCCACAGATTTATTTTGCAGAAGGTTCGGGTATGCGGGATGTGATAAATGAATTATACAGCATGGTCGGGGAGGCACCACAGATCGCTTATGAGACAGAAGAAGATGAAGTGATCGCGGGGCTTGTGGCACATGGCTTTGGGATTGCTGTTGTTCCTTATATGAAGCTTTTGGAACGACTTGCGGTAAAGATCCTGCCGATAAGAAAGCCTGAGACGGACCGGATGTATTATATGGTCTGTGATCCGAATGCTTATAAGCCTCCGTGTGTACAGCATTTTTATGATTATGTATCAGAAAGGACCGGATCGCAGAAAGATAAATCTATATGGAATATTGCAAGCAAATGATTTTATGTTCATTATATCGTGAGCATAAGCTCACTCAATGCATTCCATAAAATCTGCATCCTTGCAAGCAAATAATTTTATGTTCATTATAATTATTTCGCTTATAAGGTCGATATGTGATATAATTTTACATGAATGATGTGTATGAGGTTTTGAAATATACATACTGAAAATATAAAATGATTAAAGGAGATAAAGACTATGGCATGGTATGACAGCGCAGTATTTTATCATATTTATCCACTTGGATTGTGCGGATGTCCACATGATAACAATGGAGAGACAGGCGAACATTTTGACAAATTAAATGAATGGGCAGAGCATGCAAAGCGAATCGGATGCAATGCAATTTATATAGGACCGCTATTTGAATCCGGTTCCCATGGATATGATACAACCGATTATCGTCTGGTAGACAGACGACTTGGAACAAATGACGACTTCAAGCAGTTCGTAAAGAACTGTCATGCAAACGGAGTAAAGGTTATCGTAGATGGCGTATTTAATCATACAGGCAGAGATTTCTTTGCATTTCAGGATATAAAGCAGAACCGGGAGAATTCCAGATACAAGGACTGGTACTGCAATGTGAATTTCTGGGGCAATAATGAATATAATGATGGATTTTCCTATGATAACTGGGGTGGATATAATCTGCTTGCGAAATTAAACCTCTGGAATCCGGAAGTGAAGAATTATCATCTTGAAACTGTAAAGTTCTGGGTTGATGAATTTGATATTGATGGAATCCGTCTGGATGCTGCGGATGTACTTGATTTTGGCTTTATGAAAGAATTACGTTCTTTCTGTAATGGTTTGAAACCGGATTTCTGGCTGATGGGCGAAGTTATTCATGGTGATTATTCCAGATGGGTAAATGATGACATGCTCCATTCCGTAACGAATTATGAACTGCATAAGGGCTTATATTCCGGACATAACGACCATAACTATTTTGAGATCGCACATACGATCAAGCGTTTAAATGGCATTGTAGGCGACAAGAAGTTATATACCTTCTGTGATAACCACGATGTGGCAAGAATCTACAGCAAATTGAATAACAAGGCGCACATGTATAATGTAGCGATCCTTGTATATACCGTACCGGGAATTCCATCGATCTATTACGGTTCTGAATTCGGTATACCGGGCAATAAGGAGAATGGTTCAGACTGGAATCTGCGTCCGGATCTGAATCTGGCAGATTTTAATGAAAAAGATGAGCTTCCTGCATTATATACAACACTTGGACATCTGAAACAGAGATTTCCGGAACTGACCTATGGAGACTATCGGGAATTATATCTGACTACCGGACAGTTTGCATTTGCAAGATGTCTGGATGGACGCGCAGTTATAACAGCGTTAAATAATGCAGATAACGGTGCGCACATGGAGATCAATCTGCCGGTTGGTGCAAATAAAGCAGTCAACCTTCTGACGATCGATCAGACAGAAGAAGTGCAGGAGGATACCGGCGAAGATGATGCAGCAGCAAAGGCATGGGAGAATGCAAGAAATGAGCTGCTCGATAAAGCCGGTCAGTTGGTTGGGGCCTCCGGTGAGATCCGCTATAAAGCAGAAGATATCCGGAAGACATTAGAATCTCTGGAAACAGGCGCAGACTTTGGCCAGGCGGTATGGAATCTGTTTGGAAATCTGAATGACACCATGAACAACATGCATCGTGTGATCGGCGAATTCGAACAGACCATGCATAAGCAGGAGAGAAGTTCCGTATCTGCAAGTGGCGACTACACAGGCGGAGAAAACCTTGAGATCCGTGACGGCAAGCTGATCGTAGACCTCCCAGCCAACAAGGGCGTTGTCGTATACCTGACAAATGAATAATATAGATAAAGCCCAACTGACATATTTCATCAAAGAATCGGCTCTGCTGTAAATGACTCGCTGCGATTTCTGTTCGCTGCACATGCCTGATTCGTAAATACTCCTGTGCTAACTCGCCTTCGGCTCAGACAAGCACCCGTATTTACTGGCAATGTGCATCGAACTAAGAAATTCTCGCTAATGTCATTTTACAGCAGAGCCGATTCTATGACGAAGCATGTCAGTTGGACTTTTTAAAAAAAGGCAATATAAATAATTACTATGCCAAAATATTTTTATTTATATAGTTATACGGAAAAAACTCAGGCGTGTCCACTTTCTGTGGCTGCCCTTACTATAAAATAACATTTGTGAGTATTTCGTTATGAACTGCACATAATCAGTAAATACGGGTGCTTGTTTGAGCCGGAGGCGAGTTAGCACAGGAGTATTTACGAATCAGATATGTGCAGTTCATAGAAAACGCAACAAGTTATTTATAGTAAGGGCAGCCACAGAGAGCGGATACGCCTGAACTTTTTGTCGTAAAAAATTATACATAAAGAATAAGAGCTGTGCGTAGAATATTAAGATTGTATAGGAAAAAGAATACAAAACTTCTAAAAAATATGCAGTTTTTTGTTGAAAATCACATAAAATAGTGTTAGCATAAAATATGTGTGTTAGTATATTTGTAACGAAACTGTACAGGATTGGCAGAAGCCGCTTCTGTACCGGGGGAATGGTAATAATAAGGAGATTGTATATGATACTTATTGATACGCAAAAAGAAGAATTTAGCAAACTGAGAGACATCCGCGTATTTGGAAGGATCAGTCATGATGACCGGTTTAATGGAAATCTGCTGGTGATTGGTCTTGGCGGGATCGGAAGCAGAACAGTTTGCAATTTAAAAGGGATGATGATGGACGATATCACACCGGATGATAATATTCATTTTATGATGGTTGATTCAGATATTCCTGAGATGGAACAGACAATTGAGGACAGCAAAGAACACGTTGGTTTTAATGCACTTGAAGTATTAAGTATCTACAGACCTAATATTGAAAATATACTTGCAGATGGAATCAAGAAGAATCCGGTACATCCGAATCTTGCAAACTGGATGGATGCAGATTTTCCGGATGTTACAGTGACAAAGGACGGTGCGCATGGCAATCGTCAGATCGGACGGCTGATGTTTTCAAATGCTTACGAGGATATCCGTATGCTGTTATTTGACAGACTGGAGGAGATCCATGATAAGGCAAATGGTAACTGGATGGACGTACTTATCGTATCAAGTCTTTCCGGTGGAACCGGAAGTGGTATCTTGTCCGATCTTACATATAATATCCGGGCATACGGAAAGGCGAAGAAATGGGCAAATCTTCGAATCGGAGGATGCCTGTTAATGCCGGATGTTATATTTGGTAATAGAAGTGTGACTGAGGATTCCGAGTTAATGTTCCGAATGATGGCAAATGGCTGTGCTGCTTTAAAAGAAGTAGATTATTATATGAAGCTTTCGGAAAAGAATGATGCATATATATTTGAAAGTACCACGCATAAGATGGTGATCCGGGAGAATCTGTTTGATGCCTGCATGCTGGTATCCGGCAAGAAGGATGACCAGGGATATCTGCCTGAAGGAACAGTTCTGATGGATACCGCAAGCTTCTTATATAAACTTGCATGTAACAAATATATTGGCAATAATGATGTGAACGATGATAGAAAACTGCTCCGGGATGTGTTCTTTGATAATGAGAAATATTCTGTGACAAACTGGAAGATGGAACATTCTGATTCAGAGATAGCAGCTGCAAACTGCTATTATAAGGTTGTCAGTGAAGCAGATTATAAGATTCCGATCCGGGAGATCGAGAATATCTGTGAAAGTGATCTTTTCAACAAGGCGTATAAGCGGTTGTTCGTATCTCCATTTGATAATCCGCAGATTGAAGTGGATATAAAAGAAGCTTTAAAGGAACTGGATGAGTTTCTTCATGCAGAGCCGGGTGATGAGATCAACCTCAGTGTAAATGGACTGATTCAGTTTGGACAGTTTACAAAGCCGACTTATAAGATGATAAAGAAACATACAGATGGACTCAGAGAACATATGGGTGAGAAGCTTGAACATATGGATAAAGAGCTTCCGGTTATGATCAAATCTATTAAGAACAAATTATGGAATTCCTTAGATGCTGTAATTGCCAAATATATCAAGGTGTGTGGACCATATGCGGCAATCGATATTATCGGAGCACCGACAGCCGGTGTGGCAGATTCTACCAGAGGTATGATGGCAGAGGTTAAGAAACTGCAGGAACTTCACAGCAAATATACACCATCCGGCGAATATTCCAGAATTATTGAATCAATCTGTGAGATTGTAGCAAAACGATTCTTCACTTTCCCGTCAGCAAAGCGTGAGACGGAAAATGGTTATTATGATGCCTGCATTAAAGAGACACTTGCGGCAGAGAGAAATCGGATCATGGATGAGATCGATGCACAGGATCTGTTCGGTGATACACTTCGCTGGCTTCAGCAGAGAGCGGAACGTCTGGATGAGATATATTCTCAATTTGGAGAAGATCTGAAGAATTCGATCGAGGATCTTGCAAATGCCGGTAAGGTAACAACGAAGAATATATTAAAGAATGCAGCCAGACATGAGTTCTTACCAACGGATTATGTAAATGACAGCCGTATCAACGAAGTAAAGGACGGATTGATCCGACTGATGTTGGATAATGAAGTAAATATAGATAACGGAAGAGTCGTTCCGGTCAAGGATGAGATGGAGAAGATCTATCGCCGTTTGTTTAGTGGTATTGGAGCATATGGACCTGAAAAAATGTTATCAGTTGCTTTCTCTGATAAGAAGCTGACAGAGAATGATATCAATGTTATGTTTGGTTCACCGACAAATGACCGTCGTGATGAAGTTATGCAGAAAGTTGCAGCGGCATTTGTGGATGATATTCAGGAGGAAAAGCAGTTATGTGTACTTAAGGATGGTTACAAAGATCTTCTGTTGAATAAGAAATATATATCAGTGCCTAATGTAATGCCGTATTTCAGTAAAGCAGTAAAAGGCATACTGATGGATAAACCATATAATGAAAAGGAAGATTCCATAACATTAAATCCTGGTGAGATCGAGATATCGATCAATGATATGTATGTCGGCGTACCTGCATCCATGATGGCATGTGCAGCAGAGATGCAGAAGGCATATAATGCAGTGGACAGTTCTTACAAGGGACTGCATATTGACGAAGTAAACAGGGATATGCGTGATTTCCCAAATCTTTGTACTTTATAATAATATCATCAAAGAATCCTGCATATGGAGGTTGTGTGAAACCGTTTGTGGTTTTCAGAGTTTCTGTATGCAGGATTTTTTGTATCATAAAATATATATTGGTTAGAAGACAGATTTTATTCAGCTAATATATGCTTTTGTGACAGATCCTGTTTAGTAAATATCAGCTTTGATGATATATAAAATTTGATTTTTAGTAAAATATGGTTATACTAGAAAAAGGTTTATATGAACAGATTGTAGGAGAGGAACAGTTTCATGTATATTTGGTATGCGGATGTATCGGATATGACAGAAAAGCAGATAGAAGGATATCTGGCAGAGCTGTCAGAGTATCGGCGGGGAAAAGTGAATAAACTTCGATATGAGAAGGATAAGAAATTGTCGGTTGCTGCTGGAATTTTGCTTGACCGGGCATTAAAAGAGTGTCATTTGGCTGAGAAAGACTGCCACTATCAGGTCATGGAGCATGGGAAAATTTGTATTGCAGATCATCCTGAGATAGTATTTAATATCAGTCACAGTGGACAATTTGCAGCGTTGATCTTTCATAAAGGAAGGATTGATGGTCTGTCCTGTGGCATTGATATCGAGATGATACAGGGCGGACGGGAGAAGATCGTGAACAGGTTATTTTCGAAAACTGACAGAGAGCAGTATAAAAAACTTGAGCTGTTTGAGGCAGATGAATATTTTGCAAGAGCTTGGACGCGAATGGAGTCTTTTGGAAAAATGACAGGAAAAGGATTGGATTTTTCAGACCCGGTTCAAAAGAATGTTATGGATCATGGGAAGATGGAGAAGGAGAATATATTCTTTCGGGAAGCGAGAATAACAGATAAAGCAGGACAGAAATATAATCTCTGTGTCTGTTCAAATCAGGAAAGTTTATTAGAAGATGCGGTATTTTCTGATAAGTCAGCTCTTTTTTCTTCTCAGAACGTAGATTGTATGGTAATATGATGATGAAAAATTATGTATAGGATACATAAGGAAAGTTTTGGAGGAACATGATATGAGTAAAAAAGCTACGAAAGCATTGAATAATCCGTATTATATCGCAAGATATAATGCATCAAAGAACAATCCAAATCTGACCAGTCGGGAGAAAACGGCTGAGATCTTAAATATTGATCGGACACGGTTATCGCGGATCGAGCTTGGCATGTCAGTTCCTTATCCGGAAGAAGTTCTGGCAATGGCGGATGCCTATGAGATACCGGAACTTTGTAATATGTATTGCTCAGGTGAATGTGCGATCGGTCGTGAGACAGTAAAGCCAATCAGTGCAGACAGTCTGGATCGTCTGATCCTTCAGTTCCTTGGATCCTCCCAGAAGATGGAAAATATTACGGAGCAGCTGATCAATATCACCTCCGATGGAATTGTAGATGAAGGAGAACTGGAACAGTTTGATTCCGTTTTATCCGAACTGGAAAAAATGTCGGTTAACATTCAATCCTTGATGATATGGGCTAAAAAAAATAAAGATTCAATTATGAGTAAAAGAGGAAATTAGAAATGGCAGACAAGAATATCGAAAACGAGATTAAGAAAAGAAGAACATTTGCGATCATATCCCACCCAGATGCAGGTAAGACGACTTTAACAGAGAAGTTCCTCCTGTTTGGTGGTGCGATTAATACAGCGGGATCTGTAAAAGGAAAAGCAAATTCCAAGTATGCAGTATCTGACTGGATGGATATTGAAAAGGAAAGAGGTATCTCAGTTACTTCATCCGTTCTTCAGTTTAATTATGAAGGCTACTGCATCAATATTCTTGATACACCGGGACATCAGGATTTTTCAGAAGACACATATCGTACCCTGATGGCTGCGGATTCTGCTGTTATGGTTATTGATGCATCAAAGGGTGTAGAGGCACAGACGATCAAACTGTTCAAGGTCTGCGTAATGCGCCATATCCCGATCTTTACATTTATCAATAAGATGGATCGTGATGCAAGAGATACATTTGAATTGTTAGATGAGATTGAAAATGTCCTTGGTATCCGTACCTGTCCGATGAACTGGCCGATCGGTTCCGGTAAGGAATTTAAGGGTGTCTATGACAGAGAGTCCAAGATGGTAGATACCTTTGAAGCAATTTCGACCGGTGGCGCGAAGAAGGCGGCGGAGACACAATATCATATCGAAGATCAGGAACTTAAAGATCTGATCGGGCCATATTTGTATGACCAGTTTAAAGAGGAGATCGAACTGGTTGATGGTGCAACCGATGAAGTTGATCTTGAGAAGGTTCGGAAGGGTGAGCTTTCTCCTGTATTCTTTGGTTCCGCATTGAATACATTCGGTATCGATATGTTTTTGAATTATTTCCTCAAGATGACGACACCTCCTCTTGGAAGAATGTCAGATCAGGGAGTGATCGATCCGGTTAGAGAACCATTTTCTGCTTTTGTATTTAAAATACAGGCAAATATGAATAAAGCACATCGTGACAGAATCGCATTTATGCGTATCTGTTCCGGTAAATTTGAAGCTGGTATGGAGGTTTACCATGCAGCCAGCAAGCGAAAATTAAAATTATCTCAGCCTCAGCAGCTTATGGCGCAGGATCGTAAGATCGTAGAAGAAGCATATGCAGGTGATGTAATTGGCGTATTTGATCCGGGCTTATTCTCAATCGGAGATACTCTTACAGTTCCTGGCAAGAAATTCCAGTACGAAGGAATTCCAACATTTGCACCGGAGCATTTCTGCCGTGTTGTACAGATGAATACAATGAAACGTAAGCAGTTTGTACAAGGCGTTACACAGATCGCGCAGGAAGGAGCAATTCAGATCTTTCAGGAGTATACAGCAGGGTTATCGGAGATCATTGTCGGTGTTGTAGGTGTCCTTCAGTTTGATGTATTAAAATACAGACTGGAAAATGAATATGGATGTGAGATACGTTTAGAGCCGATTCCATATAACTATATCCGTTGGGTAAAAGATCCATCCACAGATCTTACAAAGCTGAAGCGTGTCAGTGATGTTAAGAAGGTGAAGGATATGAAGGGTAATCCATTGTTGTTATTTGCAAATGAATGGGTGATCAATCAGGTGCTTGAGCATAATGAAGGACTTGAACTTTTAGAGTTCAGAAAGAATTAAATAAATGAATAATCTACCTTGAAAATGTAAATCCTTTTCTTATGAGGCCTAAGAAAAAATCCGTTTGACGGACAGGCAGACATAAGCAGGAGGAACATGATATGGCACTGAACAGGGTAGTGATATGTGGTGTGAATACAGCCAGACTTCCGTTACTGACAGACAGGGAAAAGGATGAATTGTTTGACAGAATCGAGCAGGGAGATATGGCTGCCAGAGAGACCTTTATCAAGGGTAATCTGCGACTGGTTCTGAGTGTGATCCAGAGATTTTCAAATTCAAATGAGAACCCTGACGATCTGTTTCAGGTTGGATGCATAGGATTAATAAAAGCAATTGATAATTTTGACCGGAGTCTGGATGTGAAGTTTTCGACATATGCAGTTCCGATGATACTTGGAGAATGCCGGAGATATCTGCGGGATAATAACAGTATCCGGGTATCCCGGTCGTTAAGGGATATTGCATATAAGGCGATCTATACAAAGGATGCTTTATTAAAGAAACTGGATAGGGAACCGACCGTGGATGAAATTGCAAAGGAGATCGATGTTGCACCGGAAGATATCACGACAGCACTGGATGCCATATCAACACCGGTTTCATTATATGAGCCGGTTTATCAGGAAGGCGGAGACACGTTATATATCGTAGATCAGTTAAGTGATAAAAAAAATAAAGAAGAAAACTGGGTAGAAAATATTTCATTGAAAGAGGCAATGAAGAAATTAAATGAGAGAGAATATAATATTCTAAAACTCCGTTTTTTTGAAGGAAAGACCCAAACTGAAGTCGCATCAGAGATTGCCATTTCGCAGGCACAGGTCAGCCGTATCGAAAAGAGTGCGATCAAATCGCTAAAAGGCTACCTTCGTTGATATACGGACAATAAAGAGACATTTATATCTTTGTTACGCAGAGCATTTTCATTCTATTTTACGCTGTATAACTTCGAACTAACCTCGGCTAATAGCCTTGGTAAGGTCTCAGTTATCACGTAGCGGTACTAAACTCACCGCTTGGCGGTTCGTTAAGGACCGACGTGAAAAGAGGTCTGCTACACAAAATATAAATGTCTCTTTATTTGTTTGTAGATAAATTGTTATTCATTATAATTTATTTAATTTATCGTAACTGTTTGATTTGCCTTATTTGTTATTGTTTTTTGCTTCTAGCTGTGATTTGGCTTCGGTGGCAAGTTCTGCCATATAGTCCTGAACGGTTGTACTGCCGGTGTCACTGTTTTTCATGAGATTTGCTTTCAGCTTTTCTACTTCCTCAAGTGGAAGATCACTCATCATGGAAACTTCGGCCGGGTCGATGTGGACATTTAACATTCGTTCAGCCAGATCGTATTTTGCTTTTGTTGTTCGGTTCAATTCTGCTTCATCTCCTTACTTATTCAGGTCTTTCAGATAGGCTTCGTTGATCTCGATGATCTTATTCATGGCTTCCGGTCCCGGAGCACCGATCGTATTACGTTTATTTACACATTCTTCCATACTGATCGCCTGATAGATGTCATCTTCAAATACAGGACAGATTGCCTTGTAATCATCTAATGGAAGTTCATCCAGTGAGATATTCCGTTTGATACAGGTAAGAACCAGTTCACCTACGATGCCGTGAGCATCCCGGAATGGAACACCGTGGTTTACCAGATAGTCAGCAGCATCCGTAGCATTTGTGAATCCGTTCTTTGCAGATGCTTCCATACGGTCTTTATTTACAGTCATAGTCTTTATCATACCATTAAACAATGCGATACATCCCTTTACAGTGTCAATCGCATCAAAGGTAAATTCCTTATCTTCCTGCATATCCTTATTATAAGCAAGCGGGATTCCCTTCATTGTGGTAAGGAGAGAAGTCAATGCGCCATAGACACGTCCTGTCTTACCACGAACCAGCTCTGCGATATCAGGGTTCTTTTTCTGTGGCATGATCGAGCTTCCTGTGCTGTATGCGTCATCCAGTTCGACGAACTGATATTCATTTGTATTCCAGATAATGATCTCCTCTGAAAAACGGCTCAGATGCATCATGATTGTTGAAAGTGCAGATAATAATTCGATGCAGTAATCGCGGTCTGCAACAGAATCCATACTGTTCAGGGTAGGACCTGCAAAGTCAAGCAGGGAAGCAGTTAATTCACGATCCAGAGGGTAGGTTGTGCCGGCTAATGCACCGGAACCCAGTGGACAGTAGTTCATTCTTGTATAGATATCACACAGACGACTGTAATCACGTTTGAACATCTCCATGTATGCACCGAAATGATGGGCGAGAGTGATCGGCTGCGCTTTCTGTAAATGTGTAAATCCAGGCATATATGTATGGATATGTTCTTTCATCAGGGAATGTAAGGTGTTCATTAATTCCAGAACAAGAGCTTTGATCTCGATGATCTCATCTCTGACATAGAGCTTCATATCAAGAGCTACCTGATCGTTACGGCTTCTTCCGGTATGCAGTTTCTTGCCGGTATCGCCGATACGGTCGATCAGATTTGCCTCTACAAAACTGTGGATATCTTCATATTTGGATGTGATCTCGAGTGTACCATTTTCTACATCGGTAAGAATGCTGTTTAAGCCGTCGATGATCTGATCACGTTCTGCTTCTGTAAGGATGCCGGATGCTGCAAGCATGGTAACATGTGCGATACTTCCACGGATATCCTGTTTATAGAACTTCTGATCAAAAGAGATCGAAGCATTGAAATTATATACTAACTGGTCTGTTTCCTTGGTGAAACGACCACCCCAGAGCTGTGCCATAATATAGTTCCTCTTTTCTCTAAAATTATTTTAACTGTTTCATTTTACAACAGGATGAGTGCTTAATCAACAAAAACAGAGATCAGCAGACGAATTTTGTAGTGTAAATATCAAATTTTTATGAAAAAGATATTTACTGGTTTACAGCAGTTGCAGACAGATGATAAAATAACCTAAATTGTCAGAATGGATGGATTAGATGAAGAAAAGACATTTTATTTTGAAAGGAATCATTACCGCTCTTGTGCTGGTTGTTCTTTTCTATGTCGGAAGGTGGGCATTTTTTAATATATTTCATCGGCAGGATGTTGTAGACGGACTGGTAGCATTACGGACGGACGTAATGCGGTCGATGGAGGACGGAAACGATTCCGACATCTTTTATGTGAAAAATGTAAAGATAAAAGATATTAGTGATATCAATAAATATGTGGATTCGGCATTTGGAAGCGTAGATACCTATCGGGTACTTGTTTCATCCGGTAATTATCTGGCAATTCAGCTTTCTTTTGATCGGAGTGAGAATTATTATGTGATCAGGAAGGTACTTTTTGATGAAGAGATACCATCGGATAAAAAGAAGGCGCTTGCCATATATGATGCATATATGGAATTTTACCAGACCTGCATTAAAGAACCGATGAGTGATTTTGACAAAGAGGTGGCGGTACATGACTATCTGATAAAAAACTGTGTATATGGTTTTCCGGAGGAACAGCAGGATGCATATGACGCATATGGTGTCCTTGTATCCCATAAGGCAGTATGCGATGGTTATTCGGAAGCATTTTTTATGCTTATGACCTGTCTTGATATTCCATGTGATATTGTCGTTGGAACAGCAGATGGTGATCTGCATGCCTGGAATCAGGTTGAACTTGGAGGCAAATGGTATAATATCGATCTGACCTGGGACGATGCAGTTCCTGATATGGGATCGTATATAAAACATACATATTTTAACCTGACGGACGAGGTACTTGCAGAAAATCATACATGGGAACGGGAGTTTTACCGTACCTGTACAGATACAGATATGAATTATTATGTGAAGACATTTGCTGCATTTGACGATTTTGAAGCATATCAGCGAGGAATCATGAAGCAGATCGGACGCTCAGATGTGTTAGAAGCAATGGTATATAATATGGATACTGAAAGACCGGATCTGTCATTTCTTTATAACAGTCCGGCTATAAAGAAACTTAAATATCTTGTTGAAGATATGGGAGAATATTATGTGATAGTTGTATATATAAACACATGATTTTGATTTTATAGATATAGATACCCATTATAGGATGGGAGAAAGGAAAACTCAATACCTGATGAACAGGATTGGGTGAAGCGTGATAGACATGAGTAAGAAAGAATTTATGGATCAGCTCAGAGAAGGGCTGGATGGCAATGTATCATATGAGAAATATCGTGAAACAATAGAATATTATGAGTCTTATTTCCAGAGAAAACTAGCGGAAGGTAAGACGGAAGAAGAGATCGTTGCGGAACTTGGTTCCGGTCGATTGATCGCAAAGACGATCGTTGATACTGCTGGGACAGATCGGACGAAACAGAGTTATACTTATACAGAGACAGCAGGCGGCAGACGTGGAAGCGTGAGCCGGGATGGAGAAGATGAGCCAAAGGGCTGGCATGTCAAAATGGATGAAAACGGAAATACCAGTGTCTGCTTTGGAAAACTTGATTTTTCTACGACACTTGGTAAGGTTGTGATCGGAATCGGACTTATTTTATTACTTGCACTGATCATATTGCTCGTTGTGATCGGAGTTAAGATCCTTGTATATGTGATCATTCCGGTTGCTGCAATTTTGTTTATCGTGAACCTGATCATCAGTCTGATCGACAATCATCGAATGTAGCCTGAAGCAGGATTTTTGACAGATAAAAAAGTTTTAAAAAAGTTGAAAAAAGTTCTTGACAATTATCGGTATATCCCTTATACTAGCAAAGGTGTTCGACAGAGAGCACAAACGAAATGGGATCTTAGCTCAGCTGG
>DJPV01000068.1:58856-113485 GCA_002437435.1 Lachnospiraceae bacterium UBA6403
CATACCCGCAGTGTCGAGGGTTCAAATCCCCCTCCCGCTACTAACCTTTAATCGTCATGAATATCATGGCGATTTTTTTGTAGTGGTATGATGATATTTGAATAAAACGGTATATTGATACCGGTTCATGTGATCATTATACAGGTAGATGAATTTGAGTGATTGAGATAGGAGAATTTGAATATGCGAGTTGGAATGGGCTATGATGTTCATAAATTAGTAGAAGACAGGAAGCTGATTCTTGGCGGAGTGGAGATACCGTACGAGAAAGGACTGCTTGGTCATTCGGATGCGGATGTTCTGCTTCATGCGATCATGGATGCACTTCTTGGAGCAGCAGCACTTGGTGATATAGGAAGACATTTTCCGGATACAGATGATCGTTATAAAGGAGCAGACAGCATGGTGCTGTTAAAGGAAGTGAAGAAGCTTCTGGATGAGAATTTTTTCTTTATAGAGAATATAGATGCGACAGTGATCGCACAGCAGCCGAAGCTTGCCCCATATATAGAAGATATGAGAAAAAATATTGCAGAATGTATGGAACTTCCGGTGAACAGGGTGAATGTGAAAGCTACGACAGAAGAAAAACTGGGATTTACCGGAGCAGGACTTGGAATCAGTTCACAGGCTGTCTGTCTGTTAGAGACTGTAGGAAACTATGATTATGATGTTATGGGAATGAATCAGGGAGGCTGTGCGGGCTGTCAGGGCTGTCCGGTCAGACTGTAGGTATATGTAATGATGGAGAAAGAAAGACGCGATCAGATAGATCGGAAATCGTTCACTTCGATCAGAATAGAGATTGCAGGAACGGAAGATATGTACCAGATACGGAATCTCTGGAAACGGTCGTTTGACGATCAGGAAGCATATATAGATTATTATTTTTCAAATGTGGCAGCAAGGAATCAGATCTTTGTGGCAAAGGATGGAACGAAAATCGTATCCATGGTGCATTTGAATCCATATACTCTCGCTGAGACGACAGCAGGAACGACAGCATACAAAAAAGGTGGCTATATCGTTGGTGTTGCGACCGAGCCTGAGTTTCGAAGACAGGGGATCATGTCAATGTTAATGAAACATGTGCTTGTATATGCAGCAGAGAATAATTACGATCATATCTATCTGATGCCGGAGAAAGAGATCTATTATAAAGGACTGGGTTTTGTTCCGGTAGTAGAAAGCGGCTTTTATGATATAGCAGGGCTGAAGCCTGAGAAGAATGATTATGGGCTTTGCAGGTTAAAAGATATAACAGATGAACAATTGCATATGTTTTCTGAAAAACTGGCAAAAAGATATGACCTTTTTGTGCCACGAACCAGAGACTATCTGGAGAATCTTAGAATGGAATGCCAGTCGCTTTCCGGCGATGTATATATCGTAAAGGATGAGAGTGGGATAGCAGCTGTATATGGAACTATGTATGATGGGGGTAACGCAGAGATCGTTCAGTATTGTACAATTACAGGTTTAATTGATCCATTGCTGTATGGAATTCGTGAGAGTGATATTCCTGTATTTCCCGAGGTTGAACTGTTTGGAATGTATATGGATCATAAGATGATAAAAAAAGGCCATGGGATCATGTTCTATGAGCCGGATGCAGAGTGTACAGAATTATATAGAAAATCAGATTGTATTTTCATAAATGAAATAGTTTAAAAAATATGAAAACCATGTATAATGGTTGAAGAATGTATATACAAAAAGGAGAAATAAAATGACGACAGATGGATATGTAGAACATATCGTAAAAACAAAGACTTCAGTCGGGATCATGGCATTGATCGTGCTCGGAGTCATTATTACTGTGGTGGGAGCATTTTTTATGTTCTTTGTACCGGGAGGAGCGATACTTGGACTTCCGCTTGTGGTTGTTGGGGTGATCGTTTTTTCACTTGCGATCAAACGGAAAGAGTGTGAGTTTGAGTATTTGTTCGTTAATGATGATGTCGAGGTTGCAAAGATCACAGCAAAAAGCAGCAGAAAACAGGTGTATCATTTTGAGGGTGGAGAAGTAAAGCAGATCACTACGATAGATTCAATCTACAGGGATAATGAGCATCAGGCAAATTCCGGTATAAAAACAATGAACTTTACTTCGAAGAATAAGAATACGGAGAATCCAATTTATTCTTTTATCCTGAATAAGAACAACCGCACGGAGGAAGTTCTGCTGGAACTTGATGCAAAGACAATGGAGCATGTAAAACAATTTTTTAAAGGGAAGATACGGGATTAGAGAAAGTCAGGATCTGACACATATTTATATGCAGAAAGACAGATACTATAAAAGAGGTGCTTGCTATGAGGATTACTTTTTTTAAATATCTGTCTTTGTTTTTGACCGGTGGAATGGTATATTATTTCCTTGAGATATTTACCAGAGATTATTCTCATTATTCTATGATAATCTGTGGAGGATTGTGTATGGTTGCTTGCGGAGGCTTGAATCAATTGTTTCCAAGGATGTCGATCCTGTTGCAAATGATCTTGTCAGCGGGGATTATAACTCTGTTGGAATTTATAACCGGAGTTATAGTAAATTTGATTTTTCATGTTGGTGTATGGGATTATTCCTATCTGCCATATAATGTAATGGGGCAGATCTGCCTGCCGTATTCAGTGTTATGGATGTTTTTGTCGTTGATCATTATATTCGTGGATGATGGGATCAGGCATTTTCTGTTTGAAGAAGAATTGCCGGAGTACAGATTGTTTTAGATAAATGAAAAGAGTATAGTTCATGGCTACAGGAAAATTTTGTTTCAAAGCAAAAAAAGCTTATAACAGATCCAGATCTGATTTGCTCCGGACTTCTGATAATAAGCTTCTTTTATGTGGTGTGAAATTAAATACGAAAGGATAAACTATGGCTGAAGAGGAGTCATTTTAAGACCTTTATATAATTTGGTATAAAGACTTCTTTCATCGGAATAAAGCATGATTCCCCGTACACCATCCTTAACAATGTAGGCGTATTTATTTTTTTGTACGTTCATGTACAAAACTTCCTCCACATTCAGTTCTTTGGCCTTCACTTTTGCAACGCTGACACTCACTGGCTGTAATTTATATTTTTTGATTGCCTGTTCAACTGTCATGATAAACACCTCCATCATATAGTATGCCTATTTATGTTTAAATATAGTATATTGTATATATATAACAAAGTCAATTGTTAATATTGCACAAAAAGGCAAAAAATGGATAAAACTTCCGTTATTTTTAATAAAAAAGGAGAGATAAATAGTGAAAAATGCAAACTATTATACTATGATGGAAGAAGAATTAAAGAAAATATCGGATTCTGGTAGTAAAAAAAAGCTTCTGCTCCATTGCTGCTGTGCACCGTGTTCCAGTCATTGTCTGGAAGTGCTTACAGATTATTTTGATATTACTGCTTATTTTTATAATCCGAATATTACAAGCGATGAAGAATATGATAAGCGTTGGAATGAATTAAAACGATTTGTTCATGAAGTATATCAGGAAAATGGGGTGGAACCATATCTGGAAGAGCATGAGAGCGAACGGTTTCTTGAAATGGCAAAAGGAATGGAAGAAGAGCCGGAACGTGGGATACGGTGTTATGCCTGCTATAAACTTCGTCTGGATAAAAGTGCAGTATTTGCAAAAGAACATGGATTTGATTATTTCACTACAACTTTGTCAATCAGCCCGCATAAAAATGCAGACTGGCTCAATGAGATCGGAGAAGAACAGGGTGAGCGGTATGGCATAACTTTTTTACATAGTAATTTTAAAAAGAAAAACGGATATAAACGCTCGATCGAACTTTCAAAGGAATATAATTTATACAGACAGAACTTCTGTGGATGTGAGTTCAGCAGAAGAGCATATGAAGCAACGGAAAAGATGAAGCAGGAGGTCGTTCAGAAATAAGTTGATGAATTTCGTTGAAAAAGTGTTGTCTAAAAATAACAAATGTGTTAGAATTGACAAAACTAGAAAAAAGAGGCAGATGAGGATCTATGTGTGTGCACACAGATTCTCTGTTCACTCTTTTTTTTTGGGCAAAAATAGAAAAACAGAAGAAAGGAATTGTATTATGAAAGCTTTTTTGATACTTGAAGATGGACATGTATTTGAAGGCATCAGTATTGGAGCAACTGATGAGATCATAAGCGAAATTGTTTTCAATACGTCTATGACAGGTTACTTAGAGGTATTAACAGATCCATCCTATGCTGGGCAGGCTGTTTGTATGACATATCCGTTGATTGGTAATTATGGTGTATGTCTGGAGGATATGGAGGCTGACAAACCATGGCAGTCAGGATTTATTGTAAGAGAGATTGCAAAGAAACCAAGTAACTTCAGAAGTGAACAGAGTATAAATCAGTTCCTTATTAATAATAATATAACAGGTATCGAGGGGATTGATACCAGAGCACTTACAAAGATCCTCAGAAATCAGGGTACGATGAAGGGCATGATCACAACAAATGATTTTTATGACCTGGATGATTGCCTGAAGCGGATCAAAGCATGGAAAATGGGACATGTTGTTCTTGATGTTACATGCAGAGAAAAGAAAGTTTATCCGGGCGATGGCTACAAGGTAGCAGTGATCGATCTCGGTGTTAAGAGAAATATTATCAAATCTTTATTAAAGAGAGGCTGTCAGGTTACTGTATACCCTGCTGAGACACCTGCGGAGGAGATCATCGCAGATGCACCGGACGGCATCATGTTAACAAACGGACCTGGAGATCCAAAGGATTGTAAGGTCACGATCAAAGAAGTGAAAAAGCTTTTCGATACAGATATTCCTATTTTTGCAATATGTCTTGGACACCAGCTGCTTGCACTTGCAAATGGTGGTGATACCGTTAAGATGAAATATGGTCACAGAGGTGCAAATCATCCTGTTAAAGATTTAAAGACCGGAAAAGTTTATATTTCAACCCAGAATCATGGATATATGGTAAAAGAAGAAAGCCTTGACAGAAAGGTTGCCGAGGTCAGCTTTATCAATGTAAATGATGGTACGGTTGAAGGTGTTCATTACCTTGGTAAGAATGCACAGACTGTACAGTTCCATCCGGAAGCATGTGCCGGTCCGCTTGATACAGACTTCTTGTTTGATGTATTTATGAATATGATGGAGGTGTCTAAGTAATGCCAAAGAATCCGAATATTAAAAAAGTTGTTGTAATTGGTTCCGGTCCTATCGTTATCGGACAGGCTGCAGAATTTGATTATGCCGGTACACAGGCATGTCGTTCATTAAAAGAAGAGGGACTTTGCGTTGTCCTGATTAACTCCAATCCGGCTACAATCATGACGGATAAAGATATTGCTGATAAAGTATATATTGAGCCATTAACAGCTGATGTGGTAAAAGCAGTTATCGAGAAAGAAAAGCCGGACAGTCTTCTTCCAACACTGGGTGGACAGGCCGCATTAAATATCGCAATGGAACTGGAAGAATCCGGTTTCTTAAGAGAACATGATGTGCTTTTGATCGGTACATCATCATCTACGATCAAAAAGGCAGAGGACAGACTGGAATTTAAGAAAACCATGGAGAAGATCCATGAGCCTGTAGCACCTTCGGAGGTTGTGACAACTGTAAAGGCCGGTCTGGAATTCGTTAAAAAGATTGGATATCCTGTAGTACTTCGCCCTGCTTATACGCTTGGCGGAAGCGGTGGCGGTATCGCTGAGAACGAAGAAGAGTTTGTTGAGATACTGATGAATGGTCTGAGACTCAGCCGTGTTGGACAGGTTCTGGTAGAACGTTGTATTGCAGGATGGAAAGAGATTGAATACGAAGTAATGCGTGATGCAAATGGTACTTGTATTACGGTTTGTAATATGGAGAACCTGGATCCGGTTGGTGTCCATACCGGTGACTCGATCGTAGTAGCACCATCCCAGACACTTGGTGATAAAGAGTATCAGATGCTTCGCACATCTGCATTGAATATTATTTCAGAGTTAAATATCCGTGGTGGCTGTAACGTACAGTTTGCGTTACATCCAACGACATTTGAATATTGTGTAATCGAGGTAAATCCTCGTGTAAGCCGTTCGTCTGCACTTGCATCTAAGGCGACAGGTTATCCGATTGCCAAGGTTTCAGCAAAGATTGCGCTTGGTTATAATCTGGATGAGATCCAGAATGCGATCACCAAGAAGACATTTGCAAGTTTCGAGCCTGCACTTGACTATGTTGTTGTTAAGATCCCTAGACTTCCATTTGATAAGTTTATCAAGGCGGATCATGACCTGACCACACAGATGAAAGCAACCGGTGAAGTCATGAGTATCTGTACGAACTTTGAAGGGGCGTTGATGAAAGCAATCCGTTCATTGGAGCAGCATGTGGATGGCCTTCATTCCAGCAGATACAAGAACATGTCAGACAGTGATATCTTAAAACTCTTACATCATGTAGATGACAGACGAATCTTTGTTATTGCTGAAGCACTTCGCCGTGGCATTACACAGGAAGCAATTCACGACATCACAAAGATTGATCTTTGGTTCATTGATAAAATCAACAATCTGGTTAACTATGAACAGGAGATCCGTGATTCCAAGGGAGATATTTCTAAGGAACTGATGAAAAAGATCAAGCGTGTAGAATTCCCGGATAAGGTAATCGCACAGCTCACAGGAAAGACAACAAAGGAGATCAAAGAGCTGCGTTACAGCTATGGTATCCGTGCATCCTTCAAGATGGTTGATACCTGTGCAGCAGAGTTTGAAGCATCTACACCATATTATTATTCCTGCTTCGATGGCGAGAATGAAGTAGTGGAAGATCATTCTGTAAAGAAAGTTATGGTTCTTGGTTCCGGTCCTATCCGTATCGGACAGGGTATCGAATTTGATTACTGCTCCGTACACAGTACATGGGCATTTGAGAGAAAGGGATACCAGACCATTATCGTAAATAATAACCCTGAGACTGTCAGTACAGACTTTGATATTGCAAATAAGCTGTATTTTGAGCCATTGACAGCAGAGGATGTAGAAGCAATCGTAGATTTAGAAAGACCGGATGGCGCGGTTGTTCAGTTCGGTGGACAGACAGCGATCAAACTGACTGAAGCACTGATGGAGATGGGAGTTCCGATCCTTGGTACAAGCGCAGAGAACGTAGATGCTGCCGAGGACAGAGAATTATTCGACGAGATCCTTGAGAAGTGCTGTATCCCAAGACCTGCCGGAAAGACTGTATTTACCAGAGATGAAGCCCTAGAGGCAGCAAATGAACTGGGCTATCCTGTTCTGGTAAGACCTTCTTATGTATTGGGTGGACAGGGAATGCAGATCGCGATCTCTGATAAAGATATTATTGAATTCATGGATATTATCAACAGACATGTACAGGAGCATCCTGTTCTGGTTGATAAATATATCATGGGTAAGGAAGTAGAAGTAGATGCCGTATGTGATGGAGAAGATATCCTGATCCCTGGTATCATGGAGCATGTAGAGAGAGCCGGTATCCATTCCGGTGACAGTATCTCTGTATATCCTGCACAGACACTTTCACCAAAGATCAAACGTGTAATTGAAGACTACACAAGAAAACTTGCAAACAGCCTTCATGTAATCGGTCTGATCAATATACAGTTTATCGCATACAATGATGAAGTATATGTAATTGAGGTAAATCCTCGTTCCAGCCGTACTGTTCCATATATCAGTAAGGTTACCGGTATTCCGATCGTAGATCTTGCTACCCGTGTTATCACAGGTGAGAAGATCAAGGATATGGGATATAAGCCGGGACTTCAGCCGGAAGCAGAATACTTTGCAATCAAGATGCCTGTATTCTCGTTTGAGAAGATCCGTGGGGCTGAGATCAGTCTCGGACCGGAAATGAAATCAACAGGTGAATGTCTTGGTATATCAAAGGATTACAACGAAGCACTTTATAAGGCATTCCTTGGTGCCGGTGTAAATCTTCCAAAGACAAAGAAGATGATCCTTACTGTTAAGGATGCAGACAAGATGGATGCGATCGAGATTGGTAGACGGTTTGCAGCTCTTGGTTATGAGATCTTCTCTACAAAGAGTACATGCAGAGTCCTGAATGAGAATGGAGTACCTGCTGAACTGATCAACAAGGTAGAGGAGCCATCTCCAAACTTATTAGATCTGATCTTAAGTCATGAGATCGACCTGATCATTGATACACCATCACAGGGTATTGAACGAAGCAAAGATGGTTTTGTGATCAGAAGACATGCAGTTGAAACCGGCGTTACCTGTCTTACAAGCCTTGATACAGCGAATGCGCTGCTTACAAGTCTGGAGTCTTCTGCAAATAGAAGGTTATCATTGGTTGACATCAGCGAATTATAAGTATAATATGATACAATCTGGCAAAACAGGCTGCTGCATTTTGCAGCAGGCTGTTTTGTGTTCTTAATAGGAGGTGGAATATGCATAACATTCCAAGAGATGAGGTATTTGTGATCGGGCATAAGAATCCGGATACGGACTCGATCTGTTCAGCGATCGCATATGCAGCTCTTAAGAATCGGTCAGAAAATAAATACATTCCCAAAAGAGCGGGTAATATCAATAAAGAAACAGAATTTGTATTAGATTATTTTGATGTAGAAGTTCCGGAGCTGATCAAAAATGTAGATACCCAGTTAAGTGATATTTCCTACAGACTGGTAGCCGGCGTACAGGGTGATACAACGATGAAGAAAGCGTTTGAGATCATGCAGAAGAATGATGCAACAACATTACCGGTTGTGGAAAATGGTAAGATCCGTGGAATATTAACGGTTGGAGATATCGCAGAAGCTTATATGTTAAATGCTGAGGATGACATTCTGTATAAAGCGAGAACCAGATGTCGTCATATTATGGAGACGATCGATGGTGAGATGGTCTGTGGAAATCCACACAGTTATATCACAAATGGAAAAGTTATCATCGGAGCAGCACATGTGGAACTGATGGAGCATTTTGTGAAGCCGGGTGATATCGTTATCTTAAGCGATCGAAAGGAATCGCAGCTTATGGCTATCGAAAAGGGAGCGGGTATGCTAATCCTTTGTCTGGTAGATAAGGTGGATGATGATGTGGTGAAGCTTGCGGCGTTTAAGGGCTGTTCGATCATCACATCACATAATGATACCTATAAGGTAGCCAGACTGATCGGACAGAGTATCCCGGTACGATTTTTTATGGTTCGTGATAATATCATGACATTTAATGAGGATGATTCGGTTGAAACGATCAAAAACGTGATGTCGAAGACGAGAGTCCGGTATTTTCCTGTCGTAGATAAGAGTGGCAATTATCTGGGACTGGTTTCCAGACGTAACTATATCAATGCAAGAAAGAAACAGGTGATCCTGGTCGATCACAACGAGCGTACCCAGTCGGTTGACAATATCGATAAGGCGGAGATCCGGGAAATCATCGACCATCACAGAATTGCGAATGTAGAAACGCTTGCACCGATTTATTTCAGAAATCAGCCGGTTGGTTGTACTGCTACGATCATATATCAGATGTACAGAGAACAGAATATTATTCCGGATAAGAAGATTGCAGGATTGATGTGTGCGGCTATTTTATCAGATACACTGTTATTTAAGTCACCGACCTGTACCTGCGATGATAAGAATGCAGCATATGCTTTGGCACAGCTTGCAGAGATCAATATGAATGATTTTGCAATGGAGATGTTTGACGCCGGAAGTAATCTGAAGGGAAAGACAATTGACGAGATTCTGCATCAGGATTATAAGAAATTTGAGATTGACGGACGTATTTTTGCGATTGGACAGATTACATCGATCAATACCCGGGAGATTGAACAAATACAAAAGAGTATGTATGAGTATCTGACCGATTATACCGAGAATGGTTGTGATGTATTTTTGTTTGTAATGACGAGCATCTTAGATGATAGTTCAGGAATGCTGGCATTTGGAGAGGAGGCAGAGGAGATCTGTTCCCGTGCATTCCAAACGGAATTTGTCGATCATTATGCATATCTGGAAGGTGTAGTATCCAGAAAGAAACAGATCGTTCCGGCACTGGTCCGTGCAGTACAGGAACTCGAACAGCCGGAATAGAACAGGATAGAAAGGCGGATGTACAATGAAAAAGTATAAGGCAGTTATATTTGATTTGGATGGAACTCTTTTAAATACATTGGAGGATCTGGCTGATAGTACAAATTATGCGCTTTGCCAGATGGGTTATCCGGAACGGACGATCGACGAGGTTCGTCGTTTTGTAGGAAATGGTGTAGAGAAATTGATGGAACGTGCAGTTCCGACAGGAACTTCAGAAGATGATACATTAAAAGCACTTGCTATCTTCAAGGAACATTATTCAAAGAATATGTTAAATAAGACAGGTCCATATGATGGCATTATTGATGTATTAAAAACACTAAAGGAAAAAGGAATACCGGCAGGTATTGTATCAAATAAATTTGATGCGGCAGTAAAAGGTCTGCGGGATCAGTTCTTTGGTGCTTATATAAGTACCGCGATCGGTGAGTCTGCAAATGTTGCAAAGAAACCGGCGCCGGATACCTGTATCGAAGCAATGAAGGAAATGCGGATCGGACGGGAAGGCACAGTCTATGTAGGAGATTCGGATGTAGATATCATGACGGCAAAGAACAGTGGTCTGGAATGTATCTCTGTTACCTGGGGCTTCAGAGGTGAAGAATTCCTGTTAGAGCATGGTGCAACCCAGATTGTCCATAAGCCGGAGCAATTGCTTGAATTCTTTTAAGTAATATAAAGGATATACAGAAATGGAGATATATACGGCGAATCAATATATAAAGGAAACCTTTGGTGAGAAATTATACAAGCTGTCATTAAATGCCGGAACTACATGCCCAAATCGGGATGGGACGGCGGGAGTTGGCGGATGTATCTTTTGCAGCAGTCTTGGATCGGGTGATTTCAGTCAAAAAGCAGATATGGATATCGACCGACAGATTGAACAGGCAAAACAGTTGGTTGTTTCAAAGTTTAAGGGTGAACATTATATTGCATATTTTCAGTCATTTACGAACACATATGGTGATATTGACCGTCTGCGAGATATATATATGAGGACAGCCATGCGGTCGGACATTGCGGTTGTTTCGATCGCAACCAGACCGGATTGCCTTGGAGATCAGGTGATCACTATGCTGAGGGATATACAGAGGATCAAACCGGTATGGGTGGAACTTGGGCTTCAGACGATTCATGAGAAAACGGCGAGGCTTATCAATCGGGGGTATGTTCTTTCAGAATATGATGAGGCAATAAAGAGACTTCGGGCACTTGGCATCCATGTAATTGTGCATATGATACTGGGACTTCCGGGAGAAAGCAGAAAAGATATGATTGAAACAGCAGAATACATCGGAAAGAGCGGTGCACAGGGCATTAAGCTGCAGTTACTTCATGTTCTTAAAGGAACAAAGCTTGCTGAACTTTATCAGAATGGAAAATGTTCTGTTTTATCACTGGAAGATTATACAGAATGTGTTGTTTCGTGCCTTAAAGTGTTACCATCGGATATGGTGATCCACCGCCTGACAGGAGATGGGCCGAAGAAGATATTGATCGCACCTCTGTGGAGTTCAGATAAGAAAAAAGTTATGAATACGATCAATGCAGCAGTCAGACAGGCTTAAACCGGATCTGACTGCTGTTTTTTAGTTACTGTTTATTCTGGATTTTTTTTGATCACAGATATTTGCAGCGTGAAGGAAACGGTTGACTGCAACCTTATAAGACTTTGACAGACGATCATATTCTTTAAATACATGAAAGAAATCCCAGCCAAATGTATTATCAAAGGTAAACAACCGAAAAAGATCCTCATTCTTTATGTTTTCCAGAGAGGCGAGGTCTATACAGATCAGAAATACCAGAAACTGGATGTTGATATGATAGTAATTGGATGCGTGAAATAGTGCCTGTATATCAGGAATAGAGATACCACGCTCATATTGGGAATAAACGGAGTGGGATATTTTTAATTGTTCTGCAGCTTCACGCATGGATATGGCTTTGCTTTTTCGAAGGGATAACAGTGCGCTTCCTATATTGGTTCGGATAACAGATGTCATATTTTCTTTTTCTCCTTTTCGTAGTTATCATTACAATATAATTGTACATAGGTTTTTAACAGTTCCAATTCCCATGTTGGGACATCTTTCAATTGGTTGATAAGATCAGTGATCGTTTCTTTTCGGACAGGAACGGCCTGGTAGGAGGCAGAATCACTGACAGCTTCCAGCAGATTGTAGCTGTCCTGTTCCATATTTTTTAAAGACATGGAATAGGCAAATAAGAAGTCGTGGTCAAGAATCTTTGACAGCTTGGCTATGTGATCGATTCCCGGAAGGATACGCCCTGATTCGTAATTGGCATATCCGGATCGGGAGATTGAGAGCTGTTCCGCAACCTCTGCCTGTGTCATCTGTTTTTTCTTCCGAAAGTAGCGCAGAAGTTTTGGTAATGGGTAATTTTCATTTTGCATTTGTATAAGTCTCCTTTCTGTTCTTTGTCACATCATACATGATTGAAAGAAAAAAAGTGCCGAAATGTAATAAATGGTAGTGTTTCATGTAATAAGTTGCGTTTTTTTAGCCGATACGATACAATTACAGAAGTTTTATTTAAGAAAATGGAGGTAAAAAATGAGCCGCGCAGATGATATTTTTATAGCAATGTGTAAATCAATTATAGAAAATGGATACAGTACTGAAGGAGAAAAGGTACGACCAAAGTGGGAGGATGGAACAAGTGCCTATACGATCAAACAGTTTGGTGTTGTGAATCGTTATGATTTATCGAAAGAATTTCCGGCTATTACTCTGCGGAAAACGTATATTAAGTCTGCTATAGATGAGATATTGTGGATCTGGCAGAAAAAATCCAATAATGTACACGATCTGAAAAGTCATATCTGGGACAGCTGGGCAGATGAAGATGGATCGATCGGTAAGGCATATGGATATCAGATGGGAGTAAAACATCAGTACAAAGAGGGTATGTTTGATCAGGTGGATCGTTTGATCTATGATCTGAAGCATAACCCGTACAGCCGCCGTATGATGACAAATATGTATGTACATGCTGATCTTCATGAGATGAATCTGTATCCATGTGCTTATGGTATGACATTTAATGTAACAGGAGACCGGCTGAATGCGATATTAAATCAGAGATCACAGGATGTTCTTGCGGCGAATAACTGGAACGTTGTTCAGTATGCGGTGTTGGTTCATATGATCGCACAGGTAACAGGATTTAAACCAGGAGAGCTGGTGCATGTAATTGCTGATGCACATATTTATGACAGACATATTCCGATTGTAAAAGAACTGATATCCAGAGAGACCTATCCTGCACCGAAGTTTACCATGAATCCGGATATAAAAGATTTTTATCAGTTTACATTGGATGATTTTACGATCGAAGATTATCAGACCGGATCACAGGTAAAAAATATTCCGATTGCAGTTTAACAGATATTTGTAGTTATTTGAGTAAAATTACTAAAAAAAGATGTAATTTTAATATAAATTTCACAAAAAGTATTTGTCTATTCCGATATATTGTGATACAATTTTCATATATTTTTGGAGGTGCGTTACACATGGCAAATATTATGATTACATCAGGCACAAGTTTTGAAGGATATGAGATTACAGAATATGGTCCTTATAAATTTGTACAGACAATTTTAAGTTCTAATTTTTTAAAGGAGATCGGTGCTTCTATCGCAGATATTGCAACTGACAGAAGCAGTATGTATCATGACAAACTGGATGGAACGATGAAAGAGACCATCAAGTCATTTGAGGAAGTTGTCGGAAAGACAAATTACAATGCGGTTGTTGGTTTTAAGACAGATATTGTTGATTATTCGTCAAATATTTCAGCTGTTATTGTCAGTGGTACACTTGTATCAGTAAAGAAAGAGTACAAATCAGAATTTGAAAAGAGTGATTTTGTAAGAAAAGAATTATTCGTAAACAATTATTACGATAAGCTTGTACCAAGAGCTGTAAAAGTGATCCTCGCATCTGAAGGAAACGGAACTAAGATTTCGGCTTGGTATAATAATTACAATATGGATGACGTTAAAGCTATAAAAGCGGACATTCAGTTTGTGAATATTTACGGTGATGAGATCACATTGACAGGTGTCGATTTTGTGTTTGAAAAGACAAACGTGTCATTATTAAAATCAGATTATGTTGAATGTAAGCTTCCTGAAAAATACATAAAGATCATTACAAGCTGTAAAGTATATATTCAGAAATATGTTACATCAAGAGGGGTTTACTCATGTGGAGATGATCCGATTGATGTAGAAATGAGTGCATTGAAGTTCAAAGCACTTAAAGTTAAAAAAGGCCTTGATGCTGTATGTAATTACAAATCAGACGGACTTGTCTGGACCTGTAACTGCGGTCATGTAAATGAAGGCGGGGCAGAGGAATGTGTGATCTGTGGCAGAAAACAGGATGAGATGAAGAACAGCATTACATTTAATTATGAGCCTATGCTGGAAGAAATGAAGCAGAAAGAATACGTTATGGAGATCAAGGATGTCCTTATGAAGTATATTAAGGATATTGATTCTGGACTTCGTATGCAGTTACTGGAGATTATGGAATCTGGTATTCAGTACGAAAAAACTCGTGGAGATATGAAAGAAACTGTAATTGAGAAGGTTGAGAATCTGTTCCTTGGATTATAAAAAATGCAACAATACATGTTACAGATCATTGAGCATCTGGGGAAAAAAGGATATAAAAAATTGAATCCCGACAGCAATAATGTATATGGCAGAGCAGAAGACGATGCCATATATGTTGTTGTGCTTGGAAGCAGCAGAAATCTGAAAACGGAAAATCTTATTAAATTTAATAAACAGATCCGACAGGACCTTGAGATATCAGGAAAGAGAATTCGAATCCTGAATCTCCTGCTGACTCCGAATGGAATGTTTGATGATGATATAAACGCCATAATTGACAGGATGGATAATGTCTGGTTGTTCAGTGAAGATTATGGAAAACTGTATATTTTCGAAAATCAACCGGCAGATTTTGATGGATTGCAGAGTGTACTCGAAAAAGAGATTTATGAGGAAAAAGATCATTTCACCATTCGACTGAAGAAAATGTTTGGAGTGATAACTCCAATCCTGGTTCTGATAAATGTTCTGGTTTATATAGCATATGTGTACACAAAAGATTCCTATGGTTTTTCCTATCTTGAAGAAAAATTAACCGATAATCTTCAGTATGTTCTTGTTGAAAAACAGTATTACAGAATTGTCACATCCATATTTTTTCATTTTTCCCTGACTCATCTTTTAAGTAATATGGTCGTATTGATTGCTCTTGGGGCAAGAGTCGAAAACCTGATTGGAAAAGTGGGGTATATATGTGCATATCTGTTTTGTGGCATTATTGCATCTGTCTGTTCGATAGTCAGCTGTTACATGGGTAACTTTTATGATTACGCCGGGGGCGCTTCCGGTGCAATCTGCGGACTGATGGGAATATTAATTGTTTTTGCATTTTTTGGTAAGGGGAAAATATCAGATATTTCTTTAAAGGATCTTATTTTTCTATCTGTAATCACAATATTGAATGGATATGTTTCAGAGGGGATTGATAATGCAGCGCATGTTGGCGGATTGATTGCCGGTTTATTTGTTGGAGTGCTCTGTGCATATATATGTTCAAAGAAGAAAAACTCAGGTACATGACAGTTGTAAAAGATGGACTGATGTGATAAAATTGTCTGATGAAAATTAGTTTAGGAGTATGATTGGATGGGTACTGGAATTAGCATGTCAAGTGTCAACAAAATAAAAGAACTTGCGGCAAGCGGGGATTATAGTCTTGCATTAGATATACTTGAACATCAGGATTTGACCAGATCACTTTCACCTCAGTTTATAAAAATCTGTGGTGAGGTGTACTATGAAAATGGACGTTATGCGGAAGCAAGAGCTGCTCTTGTTAAAGCCCATTCCATGGCACCTATTGGTAATAAGATTATTTATTCATTAATCAAAGTATATCTGTCAGAGGGATTTTATTCACTTGTAGACACATATTATGAGATCTATAAATTTAATCAAAATGAAAAAGATGTAGGTACATATCGTATTGAATACATGATTGCAAAAGCAAAACACAGTTCCATTAAAGAGTTGTATGGAATTCTTATTTCGGCAAATGAGATGGAGACAAATGCAGCTTGGGATTTTGAAATGTTATTATTATATGCTGCAATGAAAAATATGGAAAAACTCCGGTCGGAATCAGAGATTTTCTGTGCAACTTATAAAGGGTCACCATATATTGAGAAAGTGAACCGGCTTAGAGATGGATCATATGATATAGAGAATGCTATATATTGTTATCCTGCATCAGAGCAGAAAGACGCTTCAGAAGAACAGGAAGAAACCAGAGTATTTGAGCAGAAGGTTTTGGAAGCAGATCATCTTCGTATGTTTCCGAAAGATCCAAAGATAACCTTAATGGTTGAGGATCGGGAGCCTGTACCAAATTCTGTGAAGTTCAAACAGATGTTACTTAAATCAAAAGAAAAGAAAGAGTTAAAGAAACAGCAGAAGAAAGAACAGCAGGAAAAGGCAAAGTCGGAGGAAGGACAGGAAAAGGAAAAGAGGTTCCATATAGGACGGATGTCTAAGAAAGAAGAAGCTGCGATCGAAGAGGTGATTGCTGAAACAGAGAAGGCACAGCCTGATAAAGATAAATTGCTGGATGAGGTGATGGCAGTAAAGGAACCATCGGATTCTGTACAGCCTGAGGAAACTGAAGAAGAACAGAAAGAGCAGGAGACGTCTTCGGTTGTTAATGAAGAAAAGAATCTGGATCAGATATCAGAAGAATCCTTCGATGAAAGTCTGGATGATTTTGATACCTCGGATATCACAGATGATTTCGATACAGTTTTGATGGTTGACCCTGATGCGCTAGAACAAAGTAAGCCAGAGACTGAAATAACTGCCGAGAAAGCAGTTACAGAGCCGGAGGTTGAAGAAGCTGCAGAGCCGGAGACCGAAGAAGATATCGGGGAAGAAGTCACAGAACCTGAGACAGAGGAAGGTGCCGAGAAAGAAACTAAACCTGTAGAATCAGAGAACGAAGCAGCTGCCAAGAACGAAGTCACAGAGCCGGAAACGGTTGTTGAAGAAGCCGGGTATGCAGAACCTGCGGAGCCGCATGAGTATGCAGAGACAGCGGAGACTGCTGAACAGTTGTCTGAAGAAGATGAGACGGTTCTCATAGAAGAATCTCAGATAAAGGAAGATGAAGAACTTTCTGAAGATGTTCCAGAATCAGAAAAAAAGGAAGATCAGAAGTTTGATATTGATGTTGCAATCCAGTCATTGGATGAATATAAATTAGATACGGACGATTGGGACGACGATTCGTTTGAACAGGCATATGAGGATGACGATATTGTCGAGATCTCAGAAGTTCCGAAAGATTTGATGCCAGATGAAAGTGATAAGGATGTCATTCCGTCTGAGACAGAAGAACCAGAGAATCCTGAGACGAAAGAATCTGAGAAATCTGAAATAAAAGAAGTTGAGCTGATAGAGAGTGAAACTGTTGATGAACCGGAAACGGATATTGAACCAGAAACAGAAGAACCGGAACAGGAAGAGCCGGAGCCGACAGAACCGGAGCTGCTTGAGCAACTTGCTGATTCAGAACCAGAAATTTCAGAACCGGTGGTTGAGAATCCTGCAGATATAAATAGCAGGAAAATAGATTTTCCAACATTCAGATCGAGTCTTTTCCCTGATTACAACAGCGAAAAGCCGCCTGTTGTAGAGCATGTACAGCATGAAGATATACAGAAAGAATACGATCAGAAGATGGCTGAAAATCTGAAAAAAGAGGAAGCCTTGATCAGTGAGACAGATGAGCTGCTTGCAAGACTTGGAATTGAACTCGGAACAAAATATGCATCGAACACTGATTATTTCAATATGCATCAGGACAGTTTTGTACTGAATTCATCTGAGGAGGCTGCTGAAGCTGACCAATCGAATGATATAAAGGAAGCCGATAACGTTTCAGATACTGAATTGGTGAAGAAATCGGATTTCAGGCACTCTGATGAAAAGAAATATAAGCTTAAGAAAAGATGACAAATAATTATATTAATATAAATATTAGTGTTTTATTTGATAATGTGGAAGGAGGCGTACAAATTGGCTATAGATCAAACAGAAGCTATGATTGCTGCGATAAAGGCACAGCTTGAAAAAGAGAGAGCTGCTGAAGCTGCAAAGCAGAAAAGACTTGAAGAAGAACAGGCTTTGAAGAATATGAGCAGCAATAAAAAGAAGTCTTCAGATAGCGGAAGCAAGAGCCAATATAAGACTTTGTCTGCTGAAGAACTTGCGCGTATTGAGGAGAAGAAACGTCGTAAGAGAGAAGAAGCATTAGGTATTGTCCATGAGGACAAACCTGAAGAGACAGAGAACAAAGAAGCTGAAGCTGAAAAGCCGGATAAAAATAAAGAGGCAGAGGGTGAAGCTAAAACAGAGGATAAAAATGAAAAGCAGGGAATGCCAAAGATCAGCCTTAACCTTGGTGGTATTGCTGATGAGGGACTTGGCGACTTTGGCGGCAGTCTCGGCGGTGGCCTTGGAGAAGGTCCTGGTGGACTTGGCGGTCTTGGTGGCGGCCTTGGAGAAGGTTCTGGTGGACTTAGCGGTCTTGGTGGCGGCCTTGGAAGCGCACCTTCAGGAGAAGGCCTTTTAGGAAAACCAGGTGCAGCAGGAAGTGGTCTTGGTTCAACTATGAACATGAATGCTTCCCTCGGACCAAATAAGGTTAAAGGTAAAGATAAGACAACATTATCTGATGATGCAGAAAGATTCGATGAAGATGATATGTCATCAGTTGTTTCAGATGATACAGAATGGACACCAGGTAAGAATGTTAAGGTAAAAGAGGTTAAGACTCAAAAAGGGAATGACAAAAATGGTGATCTTTTCAGTATTTTACCTGATAGAAATAAAAATGGTGCAGATGTTTCATCTATGTATGATATAGATGACGATGATGACGACGATGATTTCCTTGGAGCTGGTATTGAAAATCTTTCCAATATTGATGAAACAAGTGAGGAAGAAGCTGCACGTATAAAAGCTGAGGAAGAGGCACGTAAGAAAGCTGAAGAAGAAGCTAAGAAGAAAGCAGAGGAAGAAGCTAAGAAGAAGGCAGAGGAAGAAGCTAAGCGTAAAGCGGCTGAAGAAGAAGCCAGAAAGAAAGCAGAGGAAGCACGTAAGAAAGCTGCGGCAGAAAAGGCAAAAGTTGAAGCTGAAACGAAGAAGAAGCAGGCGATCGAGCTTGCTGAACGTAAGGCGCAGGATGCAAAGAATGTAGTTGAAACAGCAAAGAAGACGATTGCGGATTCTGAAAAGGAAGAAAAAGAACTGAAATCACAGCTTGAAGAATGTGCGAAGAAGAAGGCTGCTTATGAAGATAAGATGAAAGCGGAATTCGATGCAAAGAAAAAGGCTGATGAGGAGCTTTTAGCAAAAGAAGATGCAGAACTTGAGACAAAAGTAAAAGCTATCAATAAAGAGATAGAAGATACAAATAAGAAAGCAAAAGATGATTCTGATAAGGTATTAAAGGAAAGCAATCCGGAGACTGTTAAGACAAAGATCATCAATGAAGCACAGGCTGCCGCTGATCAGGCAATTAAGAAGCTTGCAGATGCCAAGAAGGCAAATGTTGAAAAGCATGAAGCAGAATATACAAAGGCCTGCAAGGATGCGGAAACAGCTTCAGCAAAATTGGATGAAGATAAAAAGAAAGCAATTGAGGCAGCCAGGAAGAAGAAAGAAACACAGGATGGCAAAGCAAAGAAACTGATCGATGAAGCAGAGCAGAACAAAGAACGTGCCGGTGTTATCTTTACAGATTCAAAGAAGGCTGAAGAAGAGGCAGCTCTTAATCTTAAGAATACAACAGATATGGAATCTGAGTCGTTGAAGGCTCTGGCAGGACTTGAAAGCAAACTCGCAGAAAGTGAGAGTAAGTTAAAGACTGCTATAAATAATAATGATTCAGCAGCCAAGGCGATTGATACCGCAAAGAAAGCATTAAAAGAAGCGGAAGCAAAAGAAGCAGAAGCATTAAAGAAACTGGAGGAAGCGAGATCTGCAAGAGCAGCAGCAGAAACCAGAATTTCAAAAGGCGAAGCTGATAAGAAAAAGTTCCAGTCCGAAATTGATGCAATCAATGCAGAAAAGAAGACTACAAATGCCGATATTGCAGAAACCAAGAAAGATGTAGAATTATTCAAGTCTGCAAAGACAGAAGCACAGCAGGCACTTGATGCAGCAAAGAAATCTGCAGTAGAGGCAGAAGATCTCCTGTCTAAGGCAGAAAATGCTGAAGAGGAAGCTGAGGAGATTCTGGAGAAAGCTAAGATTGAAGAAGAAGTAGAGATTCAGAATGCGGAAAAGATTGCTGCAGACGGAAAAGAGAAACTGGATAAGGATAAAAAGTCCAGAGAAGATGCTCATGAGAAGTTCCTTGCAGATGAAGAAGAAAAATATGCTACGGGCGAGGCTGCAGAACTTGAAAAAGTTCAGTCTGCTGCAATGACAGCTGAAAAGGAAGCTGCTGATTCTCAGAAGAAGGCAGAAGAAGCTGCACAGAAGCTGCTTGATGATGCTAAAAAGAAAGAGGAAGAATTAAAGCAGAAGATTGCTGATCTGAAGACGGAACAGGCAGAACGTATTGTTGCAAGAAAAGCTGCTAATGAAGAAGCAGTTAAGAAAGCAGAAGATAAAAAGAAACATGATCTTGATTCGCTTCTGAAAGAAGAGATCAGTACAAAGAAGCAGTTGGAAGAGGTTAGTGGCAGAGCTGCTGCAGCTGCCAAGGTTCTTGAAAAAGCTGTTAAGAAAGAAGAAGAAGCAAGAAAACAGGTTGAACTCTTAAAGGCAGGAAAAGTAGAGGAAGCATCTAAGATAGATGTATCCTTAGAAGCAACAGATGAATCTGCTGTAGAAGCTGAACAGAGTGAGATCAATCAGGAAATGAAGAAAGCATTGCCATCAGAAGCAAAGTATCTGTATAAGTATCTTTGCGTAAATCCTGCTGGTGCACAGATTGTAAATGTTCTTCAGACTATGAAAGTGGATCCAAAGCGGTCAAAAAATCTTGTAATTCTTGGTCTGCATGGATTTGGTTCAGTAAAAGTCGGTGAAGATTTTGCTGAATGTTATTATGATCTTGGTTTCTGTACATCACCTGCAAAAGCAAAAGTTAAAGCAAAGGTAATTAATAGTGGTAAGCTTGCCGGCGCAGTTACAAAACTGAAAGGCGGATGTCTGATCGTTGAGAGTGCAGGACTTATTACTCCTGAACGTTTCAAAGAAATGGTTGATCTTTGTTCTGCAGAGAAGAATGATGTAAAGATCATTCTTACCGGTGAAAAAGTTGCACTCAGCAAGATGCTTGCGGATAATATGACGCAGGCAAGAAGCTTTAACAATCGTGTTTATTTCGATCAGATTAAAGAAGAGAATATGATTGTAATGGCCAAAGAATATATCATTGAAAAAGGATATAAATACGAAGATGGTATTGAGGGCAATATTAAAAATGCACTTCTTGCAATGGAATCCGGTAATATTGACAGATTGTTAACTGCTATAGACGAAGCGATGGAACGTGCAGATGCAAGAAATCCAGAAGCAAAGAAAGTAATGAAGACAGATATAAAGTAAAATGAATATCATATGATAACATTTTCCGGTTTATATTTTGGTTGAAAAAAATGGTGCCAATGTTTATAATATTTATTATTGTAAACTTGGCGCTTTTTTTATGTTTGCCAATTTTTAAGGAGAAATAAAAGAAAGTATGGATATTGGAGTAGATTTAGGAACTTCAAATGTGCTGATATATGTGAAAGGCCGCGGAGTAGTGATCAATCAGCCATCTGTTGTTGCATATGAGAAAAGTTCAAAACGCATTATTGCGATTGGAAATAAAGCAAAGAAGATGATCGGAAAGACACCGGAATCGATTGAAGTGGTAAGACCCCTTGTGAAAGGAGTAGTTTCCGACTATACTGTTACAGAGCGAATGCTAAAGGCATTTATCCGTAGTGCGATGGAGAAACGAACCGGAGTTGGAAGACCGAAGATCTGTGTCTGTGTTCCGAGCGGAGTAACAGAAGTAGAACGGAGAGCCGTAGAAGAAGCTGTATATAGAACCGGAGCTAAAAGTGTCTATGTTATGGAAGAACCTCTTGCAGCAGCAATTGGTGCAGCGGTTGATATAGAAGAAGCAAAGGGAAATATGGTTATTGATATCGGTGGTGGCACAACTGATATTGCCGTTATATCACTTGGCGGGGCAGTAGAAAGCCAGTCGATCAAAGCGGCAGGGGATGACTACAATGCATCGATGATACGTTATATCAGACGAAAATATAATTTGTTGATCGGAGAACAGACAGCAGAAAAAGCAAAGATTGCCGTGGGGTCGGTATATGAAAGACCAGAGGATATAACCTATGTTGTAAAGGGAAGAGATTTGATCAAAGGTCTTCCAAAAGCTATAACGATCACGGCAAATGAGACGATAGAAGCGTTTGCAGATACGACTTCCCATATCCTGACAGCGATTCATGGGGTGCTGGAAACTGCACCACCGGAACTTGTTGCAGATATATCGGTAAATGGAATTGTCCTGACAGGTGGTGGAAGCCTGATGTACGGAATGGATAAGCTGATCAAGGAGAAAACAGGAATTGATACGTATGTTTCGGATAAGGCATTAGAAGCGGTAGCACTCGGAGCTGGTATGTCGGTTGATATTGCAGCAAGAAAAGAAGAAGCATAGAAAACAGAGAAAAGTAAATGACATATACACATAATTTTCTGCCAGTCAACAAAAAAGAAATGAAAGATAGAGGATGGGAACAGCCGGACTTCGTGTTTATTACCGGAGATGCTTATGTGGACCATCCTTCTTTTGGTCCGGCGATCATCAGCAGAGTATTGGAAGCACATGGATATAAGATATGCATGATTCCACAGCCGGACTGGAAAGACGATAAGAGTATAGATGTATTCGGCAGACCAAGACTTGGATTTCTGGTTTCCGGTGGAAATATGGATTCGATGGTAAATCATTATACTGTTTCGAAAAAACATAGAAGCGTAGATTCCTATTCTCCGGGCGGAAAGATGGGGTTGAGACCGGATTATGCAACGGTAGTATATTGCAATCTGATCCGAAGAACATATAAGGATGTACCGATCATCATTGGAGGAATAGAAGCGAGTCTCAGAAGACTGGCACATTATGATTATTGGTCTAATAAACTGAAACATTCGATCCTGATCGATTCACAGGCAGATCTGTTGTCCTATGGGATGGGGGAACACAGCATGGTCGAGATCGCAGATGCATTAGACAGCGGAATTGATGTCGGGGATATTACATTTATACGTGGAACGGTCTATAAGACAAAGAACCTGTCCGATGTAGAAGATCCGGTAATCCTGCCGGATTTTGAAACACTTCAGGAAGACCGTTTAAAATATGCAGAAAGTTTTTATACACAGTATATAAATACAGATCCATATTCCGGTAAAGTATTGGTAGAGGGATATGGTAACCGGGGATATGTTGTTCAAAATCCTGCGGCATATCCGCTCACGCAGATGGAGATGGATGATGTATATGGATATAATTATATGAATGCCTATCATCCGATGTATGAAAAGGATGGAGGAATTCCTGCTATAGCAGAGGTGAAGTTTAGTCTTGCGAGCAATCGTGGCTGCTTTGGCGGATGCAGTTTCTGTGCACTTACCTTTCATCAGGGCAGGATTGTTCAGACCAGAAGTCATGAGTCAATTATTGAAGAAGCAAAGCGCATGACGAAAGATCCGGAGTTTAAGGGATATATCCACGATGTGGGAGGACCTACGGCGAATTTCAGACATCCGTCCTGTGAAAAACAGATGAAATACGGCGTATGTCAGAACAAACAATGTCTGTTTCCAAAACCATGTCAGAATCTGAATGCCAGCCATGAGGATTATGTTGAGTTGCTCCGCAAATTAAGACAGATACCGGGTGTAAAGAAAGTATTTGTAAGATCCGGTATACGATTTGACTATCTGCTTGCAGATCATGATGATACCTTTCTGCGTGAACTTTGCAGGTACCATATTAGTGGACAGTTAAGGGTTGCACCGGAACATATCTCAGATAATGTTTTGAAGTATATGGGGAAACCATCGAATCAGGTATATGAGACATTTATAAAAAAATACGAAAAGGTCAACGAGCGGTACGGTCTGAAACAATATGCAGTACCATACCTGATGTCATCACATCCGGGTTCTACATTAAAGGATGCAATAACGCTGGCAGAATATATCCGTGATATCGGATATATGCCGGAGCAGGTACAGGACTTTTATCCGACACCATCAACAATCTCGACCTGTATGTATTATACAGGGGTAGATCCACGTACGATGAAACCGGTATATGTGGCGCGAGATCCGCATGAGAAAGCAATGCAACGAGCACTGATTCAGTACAGAAGACCGGAGAATTATGATTTGGTAAAAGAAGCGTTGATAAAGGCAGGACGGGTGGATCTGATCGGATTTGAAAAACATTGTCTGATCACACCAAGAAAGATGGACAGGAATAATGCGGGACATAGAGATGTTCACGGTAAGAAGACATCAGGACAGGTATCGCATAACAAGAATAACAATCAAAGAAAATCAGATAAAAATGCTGGAAATTATAAATCCAGACATGATAACAGAAATATTAAAAATGATAAATCTGCAAGGGAAAATGATAAAAAATATCAAAAACAGAAATCTGGAAAGAAAAAACACTTTTAGTTTATACAAAATTAAGGAAATAACCAGAAATGAAAAAATAATGATTTCTAATGCGTGCATTTCATTTCTGGTTGCGTGGTACTTCCTTTTGTGCTAGAATGTAGCCAGAAAGTGTGCAGTTATGTCAATAATGGTCGTTATTGTGTGGATTAATGCATGATATGTATCGGACGTAACGCTTACATTATAAAAAAATACGGAGGATTTCATTATTATGGCAAAGAAAATTGTATTAGCAGGCGCATGCCGTACAGCTATCGGTACTATGGGCGGATCATTAAGCACAACACCAGCTCCGGTACTTGGTTCAATCGTTATCAAGGAAGCTTTAAACAGAGCAGGAGTTCCGGCAGATCAGGTAGATCATGTATATATGGGTTGTGTAATTCAGGCTGGTCTTGGACAGAATGTTGCACGTCAGGCATCAATCAAAGCTGGTCTTCCAATTGAGACAACTGCTGTTACAGTTAACGTTGTTTGTGGTTCAGGTCTGAACTGTGTAAATATGGCTGCTCAGATGATTGAAGCAGGTGATGCTGATATCGTTGTTGCAGGTGGTATGGAAAACATGTCAATGGCTCCATATGCTGTAATGCAGGGACGTTTCGGATACAGAATGAATGATGGTAAACTTGTAGATACAATGGTACATGATGCTCTTTGGGATGCATTCAATGATTACCACATGATCAAGACTGCTGACAATATCTGTGAGCAGTGGGGACTTACTCGTGAAGAACTTGATGAGTTTGCAGCAAAGAGCCAGCAGAAGGCTGTAGCAGCTCAGGAATCAGGTGCATTTGACGCAGAGATCGTTCCTGTTATGGTTAAGAAGAAAAAGGAGACAATTGAGTTCAAGAAAGATGAAGGACCAAGACCTGGTACAACAGTTGAGACACTTTCAAGACTCAGAACTATCAATCCAAATGGTTTCGTAACAGCAGGTAATGCTTCAGGTATCAATGATGGTGCAGCAGCTATCGTTGTTATGAGCGAAGAAAAGGCTAAAGAACTTGGCGTTAAGCCAATGGCTACATGGGTAGCAGGTGCTCTTGGTGGTGTTGATCCATCTATCATGGGTATCGGACCAGTCGCTTCAACAAAGAAGGTAATGGCTAAGACAGGTCTCAAGATCGAGGATTTCGATATCATCGAAGCAAATGAAGCATTCGCAGCTCAGTCGGTTGCAGTAGCTAAGGATCTTGGATTCGATGTTGACAAACAGGTTAACCCAAATGGTGGTGCTATCGCACTTGGACATCCGGTAGGAGCTTCAGGATGCCGTATCCTTGTTACACTTCTTCATGAGATGCAGGCAAAGGGAGCTAAGACAGGTCTTGCTACACTTTGTATCGGCGGTGGTATGGGCTGCTCAACAGTTGTTAAGATCGAAGACTAATTCGATTGGCTGAAAAACCATAATACATTTCTATATTAAGGAGATAAACGATGGAATTCGTAACATATGAACAGGACGGATTTGTTGGTGTTATCACTATTAATCGTCCAAAGGCATTAAATGCATTAAACAGCGCAGTCCTTGAAGAACTGGATGCAACATTCAAAGCTGTTGATCTGAATACAACAAGATGTCTTGTACTTACAGGTGCAGGCGAGAAATCATTTGTAGCAGGTGCAGATATCGGAGAGATGTCAACACTTACAAAAGCTGAAGGCGAAGCTTTTGGTAAAAAAGGTAATGATGTATTCCGTATGATCGAGACATTCCCAATCCCTGTAATTGCAGCCGTAAATGGATTTGCACTTGGTGGTGGATGTGAGATCTCAATGAGTTGTGATATCAGAATCTGTTCTGAGAACGCAGTATTTGGTCAGCCTGAAGTTGGTCTTGGAATCACACCTGGATTTGGCGGAACACAGAGACTTGCCCGTCTTGTAGGTGCAGGAATGGCAAAACAGCTGATCTACACAGCAAGAAATATCAAAGCTGATGAAGCATACAGAATCGGCCTTGTAAATGCTGTATATCCATTAGAGGAGTTATTACCAGCAGCTAAGAAGATGGCTTCCATCATCGCTGCAAATGCTCCTATCGCAGTTCGTAACTGTAAGAAAGCAATCAATGATGGATTACAGGTTGATATGGATCATGCAATCGTTATAGAAGAGAAATTATTCGGCGACTGCTTCGAGACAGAAGACCAGAAGACAGGAATGGGCAACTTCCTTGAGAAAGACAAGGAAAAGAAATTAAAGGTTGTTCCTTTCCAGAATAAATAAATCAACAATCTTGATATTGACGTTTAGGGTGGTTGTTTTGGAATCGAAATCAACCATCCTAAATGTTTGATATACCAAAGTGAGCATGTCAAACGAAACGTATATGAATTTCTCATGTTTGCTTAAAAATAATTTTTAGGAGGATATTAAAATGAAAGTTGGCGTTATTGGTGCAGGAACCATGGGTCAGGGAATTGCTAAGGCGTTTGCTCAGGTTGATGGATATGAAGTAGCACTTTGCGACATTAAGCAGGAATGGGCTGAAGGCGGTAAAGACAAGATCGCTAAAGGTTATGCCAGACTTGTTGAAAAAGGAAAGATGACACAGGAGAAGGTTGATGGTATTCTTGCCAGTATCACTCCAGGTCTTAAGGAAGACTTATGTGCAGATTGTGACCTTATCGTAGAGGCTGCTTTCGAGAACATGGAAGTTAAGAAGACAACATTTGCTGAGCTTGACAAGATCTGCAAGCCAGAGTGTGTATTTGCTTCAAATACATCTTCACTTTCTATCACTGAGATTGGAAATGGTCTTACCCGTCCTATGATCGGTATGCATTTCTTCAATCCGGCCGACAGAATGAAGCTTATCGAAGTTATTGCAGGTGTTAACACACCAGCAGAAACTGTTGATACAATCGTTAAGATCTCAGAAGAGATCGGTAAGACACCTGTACAGGTAAATGAAGCTGCAGGATTCGTTGTAAACAGAATCCTGATTCCAATGATCAATGAAGCTGCATTTATCAAGATGGAAGGTGTATCAGATATCGCTGGTATCGATGCAGCTATGAAACTTGGTGCAAATCATCCAATGGGACCTCTTGAGTTAGGTGATTTCGTTGGTCTTGATATCTGCCTTGCTATTATGGATGTACTCTATAACGAGACAGGAGACAGCAAGTATCGTGCATGTCCATTACTTCGTAAGATGGTACGTGGCGGCAACCTTGGTGTTAAGAGCGGTAAGGGATTCTATGTATACAATGCTGACCGTACAAAGACACCAGTTGATGCTCAGTAATTGACTGATAAATATATTTATGGAGGAAGAAATAGAATGGATTTCGCTTTAGACAAGAAGTATGAAATGGCGCAGAACTTATTCAGAGAATTTGCGCAGAATGAAGTAAAGCCTCTTGCTCAGGAAATTGATGAAAATCACAGATTCCCTAGAGAGACAGTAGAGAAGATGGCAAAGTATGGTTTCTTAGGAATACCTGTTTCTAAGGAAGATGGTGGACAGGGTTGTGATCCTTTAACATACGTTATGTGTGTTGAGGAACTTTCAAAGGTTTGTGGTACTACCGGTGTTATTGTTTCCGCACATACATCTCTGTGTGTAGATCCAATTCAGACATTTGGTACACCAGCTCAGAAAGCTAAGTATCTCCCAGATCTTGCTTCCGGTAGAAAACTTGGTGCATTTGGTCTTACAGAGCCAGGTGCTGGTACAGATGCACAGGGTCAGCAGACAAAGGCTGTTCTTGATGGTGATGAGTGGGTTCTTAACGGATCTAAGTGTTTCATTACAAATGGTAAAGAAGCAGATGTATATATTATCATTGCAGTTACTGGTACAATTGAAAAGCGTGGCAGAAAGCAGAAAGAGATTTCAGCATTTATCGTAGAAAAAGGTACTCCAGGATTTACATTCGGAACAAAAGAAAACAAGATGGGTATCTGTGGTTCATCCACATACGAACTTATCTTCACAGACTGCCGTATTCCTAAGGATGCACTTCTCGGACAGAAGGGTAAAGGATTTGGTATTGCAATGCATACACTTGATGGCGGCCGTATCGGTATTGCAGCTCAGGCTCTTGGTATTGCTGAGGGTGCTCTCGATATCACAATTGACTATGTTAAGGAAAGAAAGCAGTTCGGTCGTTCAATCGCTCAGTTCCAGAATACTCAGTTCGTACTTGCTGATCTTGCGACTAAAGTTGAAGCAGCTAAGTTACTGGTATACAAGGCAGCTAAGAAGAAAGAACAGTACCAGGCTGATCACAAGACTTCATATTCTGTAGAAGCTGCTATGGCTAAGCTTTATGCTGCTGAAGTAGCTATGGAAGTAACAACAAAGTGTGTACAGTTACACGGTGGTTATGGTTATATCAAAGAGTATGATGTAGAACGTATGATGCGTGATGCTAAGATTACAGAAATCTACGAAGGAACTTCAGAAGTTCAGCGTATGGTTATTTCTGCAAACTTATTAAAATAATTAGGAGGTACTTAACGTGAAGGTTATAGTTTGTATAAAGCAGGTACCTGATACAAAGGGTGGCGTTCAGTTTAACCCAGATGGTACATTAAACAGAGGAGCAATGCTTACAATCATGAACCCTGATGATAAGGCAGGTCTTGAAGCTGCACTTAGATTAAAGGATCAGTATGGAGCAGAAGTTACAGTTCTTACAATGGGTCTTCCAAAGGCTGCGGATGTTCTTCAGGAAGCAATCGCTATGGGCGCTGACAAGGGCGTTCTTGTAACAGATCGTGTTCTTGGTGGAGCTGATACATGGGCTACATCAACAACGATTGCCGGAGCACTCAGAAAGCTTGATTATGATCTTATTATTACAGGTCGTCAGGCTATCGATGGAGATACAGCTCAGGTTGGACCACAGATCGCTGAGCATCTGGGAATTCCAGTTATCTCATATGCGCAGGAGATCAAGGTTGACGGAGATTCCGTAATCGTTAAGCGTCAGTATGATGATGGATATCATATGTTAAAGGCTAAGATGCCTTGTCTTATAACAGCACTTTCAGAGTTAAATGTGCCTAGATACATGACTCCAGGTGGAATCTTCGATGCAGTTAATGCAGAGATCACAACATTTGGCAGAGCAGACCTTGTAGATGTTGATGATTCTAACATTGGTCTGAAGGGTTCACCAACAAAGATCGCAAAGGCTTCTGATAAGGTAAGAAAGGGTGCAGGCGAGAAGGTTGTACCTGATTCTCCAGATGAAGCAGTTAGCTATATTGTTGGCAAGTTAAAAGATAAGCATGTAATCTAATATAGTAAAGGAAAAGTGGTGAATAAAATGGGCGCAATGAACGCAGAAGATATGAAGAACTACAAAGGTGTATTTGTCTTTGCACAGCAGGTAGATAATAAGTTAAGTGGTATTTCATTTGAATTGATCGGTGAAGGAAAGAGACTTGCAGATAAGCTTAATGAAAAGGTTACAGCAGTCCTGATCGGTTCTGATGTAAAGGGTCTTGTAGATGAACTCGCAGAGTACGGTGCAGACAGAGTTATCGTTGTTGATGATCCGGAATTAAAAGAATATAGAACTGAGCCATATGCACATGCACTTGCTTCAGTTATCAATGAGTACAAGCCAGAGATCGTTTTAGTTGGCGCTACAGCTATCGGTCGTGATCTTGGTCCTACAGTATCAGCAAGAGTTGCTACAGGTCTTACAGCAGACTGTACATTACTTGAAATCGGTGATTTCCCTCTTGTTGCACTTCCAAATCAGGAGCAGAAGCACAATCAGCTTCTTATGACACGTCCTGCATTCGGTGGTAACACAATCGCTACAATCGCATGTCCTGACAACCGTCCTCAGATGGCAACCGTTCGTCCAGGTGTTATGCAGAAGCTTGACAGAGTAGTTGGCAAGAAGGCAGAAGTGATCGAGTACAATCCTGGATTTACTCCAAACAACAAGTATGTTGAGATCCTTGAAATCTCAAAGGCTGTTTCAGATATCAAAGATATCATGGACGCTAAGATCCTTGTATCAGGTGGTCGTGGTGTTGGTTCAGCAGAGAACTTCAAGCTTCTTGATGATCTTGCAGAAGTACTTGGCGGACAGGTATCATGCTCACGTGCAGTTGTAGATTCAGGCTGGAAGCCAAAGGAGCTTCAGGTTGGTCAGACTGGTAAGACAGTTCGTCCACAGGTATACTTTGCAATTGGTATTTCAGGTGCGATTCAGCACGTAGCCGGTATGGAAGAGTCAGATATCATCATCGCTATCAACAAGGATGAGGATGCTCCTATCTTTGATGTAGCTGATTATGGTGTTGTTGGAGATCTGAACAAGATTGTTCCAGCTCTTACAGAAGCAATCAAGGCTGAACTTGCTAATAAATAATTCAGTTTATAATTGAAAATGAATATTTTGGACTGCCGGGTTTTATACCCGGCAGTTTGTGTGTAAATGAACGACTTCGAGCCGACAGGCAAGATGGGGCATGAAAGGACATGAAAATGTTCTTTCACACATAAAAGGGTGTTCCTATTACAGATTTTCATGTTGAAACAATAAAAGTAATGCTGTATGATAAATACTGTTGCAAAAAAGACGAATTATAGTTAGAAAAAAGAGAATTAAGGTTGAAGATGAATATGAGTAAGTACGAAAAACAGAAAGAATTAAAACAAGAAGAACATGTGTTAAAAACAGAACCTGACAACACAAAAATGACAGGCGACAGTGTGGATGTAAAAATGACAGATGCGAGTGAAGAAAGCAGAACAGAAAATACTGCCAAAGAAAATAAGATGGGAACCATGCCGATGGGAAAATTATTAATATCGGTATCGCTTCCAATGGTAATTTCAATGCTGGTACAGGCTCTTTATAATGTAGTTGACAGTGTGTTTGTATCACATTTTGATCAGGATGCACTGACCGCGGTATCGACGATATTTCCGTTACAGAATCTTATGATCGGGGTTACTTCCGGTCTTGGTGTCGGTTTTAATGCATTGATCTCCAAGTCTCTTGGTGAGAAAAATCAGAAAAAAGCAAACGATGTAGCCAGACAGGGAATTTTTCTGGAACTGATTGGATTTGTAATCTTTTTATTGATCGGTCTGTTTGGAATTGAAGCATTTATGAGGAGCCAGACCGATGTGACAAAGATCATTGACTATGGGGTAGATTATGGACGAATCTGCTGTATCTGTTCTTTTGGTATCTTTGCACAGATGACATTTGAGCGTATGTTACAGTCTACAGGACGAACTCTCTACACAATGAAGACACAGGCACTTGGAGCTATTATCAATATTATACTTGATCCGATTATGATTTTTGGATATTTTGGACTTCCGGCAATGGGTGCTGCCGGTGCCGCAACGGCAACCGTAATCGGACAGTGTATTGCAGCATTACTTGCAATTTATTATAATCTGAAAAAGAACCCGGATATCCAGTTATCATTGAAAGGTTTTCGACCGGAAAGTGATGTGATCGGAAGAATTCTGTCCATTGCAGTTCCGTCAATCGCAATGGTTGCAGTTGGATCTGTTATGACATATGGATTTAATCGTATTTTGTTTACCTTTACACCGATTGCAGTTTCGGTATTTGGTATTTTCTATAAGGTGCAGAGCATGGCGTTTATGCCGGTATTTGGTCTGAATAATGGTATGATTCCGATCGTGTCATATAATTATGGAGCAAAACAGCCGGATCGTATGTTAAAAGCTGTCAAATATACAATGATGGCAGCGGTATGCTTTATGTTGGTATGTCTGACTGCTATGCAGGTGATTCCGGGATTGATTCTTAAGGTGTTTGATGCACAGGAAGATATGATGGCGATCGGTATTCCGGCACTTCGCACGATGAGTATTTCATTCCTGTTCGCAGGAATCTGTATTGTATGCTCCGGCATGTTCCAGGCACTTGGTAAAGGTGTGTACAGTCTGATCGTATCCCTTGCCAGACAGTTGATCATTCTGCTTCCGGTTGCTTATGCATTTGCAAAATTAACACATAATCTGGAACTGGTATGGTTATCCTTCCCGATCGCAGAAGTTGTTAGTGTTATCCTTTCGATTGCCATGGCGTTACAGACAAAAAAGAAAATTATCGATCCTTTGAAGAATTCTGTGAAAGCAGTACAGGAACAGGCAGAACATTTGTCATAAAATGGCATATTCTATAAAATAGCAGAATGTTTTATAAAGAATCAATAAAAAATGATGGTTCAGGATATAGCTATAGTACATAAAGAATCAGAAAGAAGGAAATGAGATGAGTGATTTGATCTATCTTGATCATGCAGCTACGACGGCAGTTCATCCGGAAGTTTTAAAGGAAATGCTGCCATATTTCACAGATAAATTTGGAAATCCGTCGAGTGTTTATGGATTTGCGGCAAATAATAAAAATAAACTGACAGAGGTAAGAGAGACAATAGCCGGAGCACTTGGAGCAAAGCCGGAAGAGATATATTTTACGGCGGGTGGTTCTGAGTCCGATAACTGGTCACTTAAATGTACGGCAGAAGCCTATGGCGTGCATGGGGGACATATCATTACGACAAAGATCGAGCATCATGCGATTCTGCATACATGCAAGTATCTGGAGGGTAGAGGATATGATGTAACGTATCTGGATGTAGATGAAAATGGACTGGTTGATCTGATTGCACTGGAGGCAGCCATCCGGCCGGACACCATTCTGATCTCGATCATGTTTGCAAATAATGAGATTGGAACGATCGAGCCCGTAAAAGAGATTGGAAAGATTGCACATAGACATGGTATTCTGTTTCATACGGATGCAGTTCAGGCATTTGGACAGATCCCGATCCGTGTAGATGAAATGAATATTGATATGTTAAGCGCGAGTGGTCATAAATTTAACGGACCAAAGGGAGTTGGGTTCTTATATATCAAAAAGGGATTAAAGTTAAAGAGCTTTATTCATGGTGGCCAGCAGGAACGCGGACGCAGAGCAGGAACAGAAAATGTACCGGGAATTGTGGGAATAGCAAAAGCATGTGAGATCTCGATGACAGAGATGGAAGAACGGATGAAAAAAGAGACGGAGCTCAGAGATTATCTGATAGACCGGATATTAAAGGAGATTCCATATACCAGACTGAATGGTCATTCAAAAAAAAGACTGCCGAATAATGTAAATATCAGTTTTCAGTTTGTAGAGGGTGAATCCATCCTGATCATGCTCGACATGGCTGGTATCTGTGCATCCAGTGGTTCAGCCTGCACATCGGGGTCGGTTGATCCCTCCCATGTACTGCTTGCGATCGGACTTCCGCATGAGATTGCACATGGTTCTCTGAGACTTACACTTGGCTATGAGAATACGAAAGAAGAAATGGATACGGTTGTCGATAATCTGAAACGGATCATTACAAATCTTCGAAATATGTCACCGTTATATGAGGATTTTGTCAAGAAAAATCATATACAGGCAGATCGTTAAAGATCAGGGATTGATTTGACCATAACAAAAGTAATAAGACAGTTATAAAATACATGAAATAAATATTTCCTGAATACAAAGGAGAAGGATATGTACAGTGATAAAGTGATCGATCATTTCCAGAATCCAAGAAATGTCGGAGAAATTGAAGATGCTTCCGGTGTCGGCACGGTTGGAAATGCTAAATGTGGGGATATGATGCGGTTGTATCTGAAGATCAATGAAGAACAGGTGATCACAGACTGCAAATTTAAAACCTATGGATGTGGAGCTGCTGTAGCATCCAGCTCCATGGCGACGGAGATGATCAAGGGAAAAACAGTTGCCGAGGCAATGAAGCTTACAAATAAAGCGGTTATGGAAGCACTGGATGGACTTCCACCGGAAAAAGAACATTGTTCTCTGCTTGCAGAAGAAACGTTGCATGCAGCTTTGTGGGATTATGCAGAAAAACATGGGATCGGGATTCCGGGACTTGAAAGACCGGTACAGGATATTGAAGAGCGAATGGTAAGAGAACTGGATGATTAAACAGTATTTGTATACTTGACAGCCGGAGAAATCCGGTTCTATACTGCAAGCAGGAATTGCAGGAAGGAAGATAAGATGGATAAAAAGACAGTATGTGTTGGCATGTCAGGAGGTGTGGATTCTTCTGTAGCCGCATATCTTTTAAAAGAACAGGGATATAACGTAATCGGTGTGACCATGCAGATCTGGCAGGATGAGGATGCAGATCAGATCAGTGAGCATGGCGGCTGCTGTGGCTTGTCGGCAGTAGATGATGCAAGGAGAGTAGCTGCACAGCTTGAGATTCCTTATTATGTAATGAACTTTAAAGAAGATTTCCGTAAATATGTCATTGACTATTTTGTAGATGAATATCGGAATGGAAGAACTCCGAATCCATGTATCGCATGTAATCGGTATGTAAAATGGGAGTCACTGTTAAGGCGTTCTTTAAGTATCGGTGGCGACTACATTGCTACCGGACATTATGCGAGAGTGGAACAGCTTTCAAATAGAAGATACACTTTGCGCGTAGCAAAAGGAATCGAGAAGGATCAGACCTATGCACTCTATAATCTGACACAGGATCAGTTATCAAAGACATTGATGCCCGTTGGAGAATATAATAAGACACAGATTCGGCAGATCGCCGCTGATATCGGTATCCAGGTAGCAAATAAACCGGACAGTCAGGATATATGTTTTGTACCGGATGGTGATTATGCCGGATATCTGGAACGGGAAGAAGGATTAAAGGCAGTACCGGGAAACTTTGTAGATATAAATGGAAAAGTGCTGGGTACGCATAAAGGTATAATCCATTATACGATCGGACAGAGAAAAGGACTTGGGCTTGCGATGGGGCATCCGGTATTTGTCGTAGATATTATACCGGAGACAAATGAAGTGGTGATCGGAGAAAATGCAGACACATTTTCAAAAGAATTGATCGCAGATAAAACGAACTTTATGTCTGTTGAGCGGCCGGAAGATGGCATGCAGGTGATCGGAAAGATACGGTATGCACATAAGGGAGCACCATGCAGAATTTACATGCTGGATGATGACAGAATCCGTGTTGTATTTGACGAACCGGTTCGGGCAGCGACCAAAGGACAGGCGGTTGTCTTTTATGAAGATGACCACATTGTCGGAGGCGGCACAATAAAAAAGATCATACGATAGAAATCAAAAAATAGCGCTGGTGTGGATTCCATTACAAGAAATCCACACCAGCGTTATTTTTATAATTTATGGAATACAGGCTTCATCTGCTTAAAGGTGCAGTAATAGCGGAAGCCTGTGGCGGTCAGGATGTCTCTGGCGTAGGTTTCAAAGTCATAGCCGATGTATTGTGGAACATGTGCATCACTTCCGATAGTGATAATTTCACCACCCAGTTCTTTATAGAGTTTCAAAATAGATGGATGCGGATGAGCATAGGTCATGTTCTTATACAGACTTCCGGTATTGATCTCGATGCCTTTTCCATGTTCAATGATCGTTTTCAGAATAGCTTCAAAGACATCTGCATAGTCAGAAAAACGGAAAGCTGCTTCACCGGACGGACAATAACGGACTGCATAATCCAGATGACCATAGATGGAATAATTATCAAAGGTCTGCACATTTGCCAGAATAGATTCAAAATATTCGAGCAGAGCTTCTTTTTCTGAACGCCCTTCATAGTAAGCGGGATAGTAGGGATCCTTGCCATATACAAGATGGGAGGAACCAATAATAAAGTCAAAATCGTGATATTCATCTGTATAGGCATTGATCTTGTCTGCAATATGAGACATCAGGCCGAGTTCGATACCGAGGCGGATCGTAAGCTTATCCTTGTACTGTTTCTGTAACTTCCTTACAGCAGGAATGTAATGACCGGTATCTAATAGAAAGGTATGACCTTCCTCGTCCTTTGGATAATCAATATCGTGGTGATCTGTAATACAGATTTCAGACATGCCAAGGCGTATTGCCTGTTCGGCGATATCTGTAAGAACAGTTTCAGAATCATCGGAAAATCCGGAATGTAAATGATAATCGCAAAGCTTCATATGTAAAAACCTCCTGTTGGCCGCCAATATTGTAAAAATTGACTTTATTATAGCATGTAAGGAAATAAAACACAGCCACGGAAATTAAAAAAGTGAAGAAGGAAAAAGATTAGAATCAGTCTTACTAAAAAAGCATGTGGTCAGTAACATAAGAATCATGTAAGAAATATTTCGATAATCAGGCAAAAAAGTTGAAATAAATATGAAATTATCATAAAAAGTTGATTCTTTGTACATTTTGCAATATAGTGTTTGTTTATTTTTGCGGGAATTGGACAATTTTTTTTTTAGAAAGACTTGAAATTTGTACATAAATTAGGTATGATTTTGTTGTGTGAATAGCACGATTAATTACTGCGCTTTGCAGTATATTATAAATACTTTTATTATTCAAAACTTAGGAGGAATAAAAAATGGCAGTAAAAGTAGCAATCAATGGTTTTGGACGTATTGGTCGTCTCGCATTCAGACAGATGTTCGGAGCAGAAGGATATGAAGTTGTTGCAATCAACGATTTAACAAAGCCTTCAATGCTTGCAGATCTTCTCAAGTACGATACAGCACAGGGTGGTTACTGTGGTAAGATTGGTGAGAATCTTCATACAGTTTCAGCTGATGATGAGGCTAACACAATCACAGTTGATGGTAAGACACTTACAATCTACAAGGAAGCAGATGCAAACAATCTTCCTTGGGGTAAGATCGGTGTTGATGTAGTTCTTGAGTGTACTGGTTTCTACTGCTCAAAGGAAAAGTCAATGGCTCACATCAATGCAGGTGCTAAGAAGGTTGTTATCTCAGCTCCAGCAGGAAATGATCTTAAGACTATCGTATTCTCAGTTAACCAGGATACATTAACAGCAGATGATCAGATCATCTCAGCTGCTTCATGTACAACAAACTGTCTTGCACCAATGGCTAAGGCTCTTAATGATTATGCTCCAATCCAGTCAGGTATCATGTCAACAATCCACGCTTACACAGGTGATCAGATGATTCTTGACGGACCACACAGAAAGGGCGACTTAAGAAGAGCAAGAGCAGGTGCTGCTAATATCGTTCCTAACTCAACAGGTGCTGCTAAGGCTATCGGTCTTGTTATCCCAGAGTTAAATGGTAAGTTAATCGGATCAGCTCAGAGAGTTCCAGTTCCAACAGGTTCAACAACAATCCTTACAGCAGTTGTTAAGGGTGCTGATGTAACAGTTGATGGAATCAACGCTGCAATGAAGGCTGCTTCATCAGAGTCGTTCGGTTACAACACAGATCCTATCGTTTCATCAGACGTAATCGGTATGAGATATGGTTCATTATTTGATGCAACTCAGACAATGGTATCAAAGATCGCTGATGACTTATATGAGGTTCAGGTTGTATCATGGTATGATAATGAGAACTCATACACAAGCCAGATGGTTAGAACAATTAAGTACTTCGCAGAGTTAGCATAATTGACTGACAAATTGTAGTAATTAATTTGACCTTACAATGGGTCCGGTCTTCATGGATCGGATCCTATATTTCTTTTACAGAGATGTAGTTGTATTCTGTAACAAATATGAAGATAAAAGTATAAAAATCAGGAGGTTTAATAGTAATGTCATTAAACAAAAAATCAGTAGATGATATTAATGTAAAGGGAAAACGTGTCCTTTGCAGATGTGACTTTAATGTACCATTAAAGGAAGGTAAGATCACAGACGAGAACCGTCTTGTAGCAGCACTTCCTACAATCAAGAAATTAATCGCTGACGGTGGAAAGGTAATTCTTTGCTCACACCTTGGTAAGGTTAAAACAGAAGAAGACAAGAAGACAAAGACTCTTGCACCAGTTGCAGTAAGACTTTCCGAACTCCTTGGACAGGAAGTTAAGTTCGTTGCTGAGCCTGAAGTTGTTGGACCAAAGGTAAGAGAAGCTGTAGCAGCTATGAAAGATGGCGATGTTATCTTACTTGAGAACACACGTTTCAGACCGGAAGAGACAAAGAATGGTGAAGCATTCTCTAAGGATCTTGCTTCTATCTGTGATGTATTTGTAAATGATGCATTTGGTACAGCCCACAGAGCTCACTGTTCAAATGTTGGTGTTGCAAGCCTTGTTGACACAGCGGTTGTTGGATACTTAATGCAGAAAGAGATCAACTTCCTTGGAAATGCAGTAGAGAATCCTGTAAGACCATTTGTAGCTATCCTTGGTGGTGCAAAAGTTGCAGACAAGTTAAATGTTATCTCTAACTTACTTGAGAAGTGCGATACACTGATCATCGGTGGTGGTATGGCTTACACGTTCTTAAAGGCAAAGGGATATGAGATCGGTAAGTCATTAGTTGATGATTCCAAGATCGATTATTGTAAGGAAATGATGGAAAAGGCTGAGAAGCTTGGTAAAAAGTTATTACTTCCGGTTGATTCCGTTATGGTCGATGATTTCCCTAACCCAATCGATGCTCCGGTTGAGACAGAAGTTTTTGATGCAGACAAGATGTCAGCAGACAAAGAGGGATGTGATATCGGACCTAAGACAATCGCATTATATGCAGATGCTGTTAAGACAGCTAAGACAGTTGTATGGAACGGACCTATGGGTGTATTCGAGAATCCTACACTTGCTGCCGGTACAAAGGCTGTAGCTGCTGCACTTGCTGAGACAGATGCTACAACGATCATCGGTGGTGGTGATTCAGCTGCTGCTGTTAACCAGTTAGGTTATGGTTCTAAGATGAGTCATATCTCAACAGGTGGTGGAGCTTCCCTTGAATTCCTAGAGGGTAAAGAACTCCCGGGTGTTGCTGCTGCAAATGATAAATAAAATGAGTACATGCTCCATCTGAATCAGACGGGAGAATATACAGATAATGAAAATATAATTTTCAAGGAGATAAAAGACATGTCAAGAAAGAAAATCATCGCTGGTAACTGGAAGATGAACATGACTCCAAGCCAGGCTGTAAAATTATGTGAAGAGTTAAAGCCATTAGTTGCAAATGACGACGTAGATGTTGTATACTGCGTACCTGCAATTGATATTGTACCTGTAGTAGAAGCTGTTAAGGGCACAAATGTAGAAGTTGGTGCTGAGAACATGTACTTCGAAGAGAAGGGTGCATATACAGGTGAGATTTCAGCAGAGATGTTAGTTGATGCCGGTGTTAAGTATGTTATCATCGGACATTCAGAGCGTCGTGACTACTTCAAAGAGTGTGACTGTCTCTTAAATAAGAAAGTTAAGAAGGCATTCGAAGCAGGTCTTACACCTATCCTTTGCTGTGGTGAATCATTAGAGCAGAGAGAAATGGGTATTACACTTGACTTCATTCGTCTTCAGATTAAGAGTGATCTCAAAGATATCACAGCAGATCAGGTTAAGAGCATGGTAATCGCTTACGAGCCGATCTGGGCTATCGGAACAGGTAAGACAGCTACATCTGATCAGGCACAGGAAGTATGTAAGGCAATCCGTGACTGCATCGCTGAAGTATACGATACAGACACAGCAGAAGCTGTAAGAATCCAGTATGGTGGATCTATGAACGCTGGTAACGCTGCTGAGCTTCTTGCAAAGCCTGACATTGATGGTGGTCTTGTAGGTGGCGCTTCACTGAAGGCTGACTTTGGAAAGATCGTAAATTACAATAAGTAATTTATTTTTACAGTAATTTTAGTAACTCATATCTGGGATACAGAAAATTAATGTAATAATGATACCGTAAAATACCGGATGACGACAAAATGTGCACTGTGTATTTTACGGTATTTCTATTATAATTGGTAATTCGTGCTAAATGAATAGATTCGTACAGTGGTTTTGTACATCCTGGCAAACCATACTTCGTTGACGATTATGTATAACTGTGATATAATTCAAACGATTTTTGAACAAATTAAAAGAAAAAGGATGTAACTATGGAACATTTGAAGACATTCTGGAGCAGGAGATATCTGCTTGCGGAGCTGGTAAAAAAGGGAATCAAATTAAAATACAGACGGTCATATCTTGGTATTTTATGGTCCCTGCTGGAACCATTGATGACAACAGCAGTATTAACAGTTGTATTCGGAACCTTGTTTGATAACAAAAACAATTTATTTCCACTCTACATTTTAAGCGGACGTTTGCTGTATTCGTTTTTTAGCAGTGGAACAAAAGCATGTTCCAAAGCAATTCGTGCAAATGCAGGTATGATAAAAAAGGTATATGTACCGAAGTATCTGTATCCAATGTCATCGGTTCTTTTTAATTTTATTATTTTTATGATATCGTTATTAGTAATGATACCGTTGTTTGTTTACTGTCATCATATGCCGAAGCTGCAGATACTTCTGATGTTTATTCCTCTGTTGATCCTGCTGCTTATGACATTTGGTGTTGGAATGATTCTTGCAACAGTCACGGTGTTCTTCCGTGATATGGAATATCTATGGGATGTTTTTCTGATGATCATAATGTATACATGTGCGATTTTCTATTATCCGACACGTTTGTTAACGAGTGGATATTCCTGGCTGTTAAAGTATAATCCGTTATATTGTGTTATACACAATTTCCGTGCATGTGTGCTGGGTGATCCATTGAATTGGAGTTATATGCTGTATGCATTTATATTTTCCATATTTACAATTTTGATCGGAACATACACGTTCTATAAGAAACAGGATAAATTTATTCTTCATATTTAAGGGGACAGGCATGGGTAAAGAAGCACTTATTGTTGACAACGTCAGTATGAAATTCAACCTGAGCAGTGAAAAGGTTGACAATATAAAAGAATATATTATTAAGTCTATCAAGCACCAGATCAGTTATGATGAGTTCTGGTCTTTAAAGAATGTCAGTTTTACGATGAACAAGGGTGAACGAATGGGAATCCTAGGATTAAATGGTGCAGGAAAGAGTACACTGTTAAAGGTTATTTCCGGTGTATATAAACCGACAGAAGGTAAAGTGATCCGTCATGGAAAGGTTGTGCCTCTGTTGGAACTTGGTGCAGGCTTTGACCAGCAGTATACCGGAAAAGAGAATATATTTTTATATGGAACTGTCCTTGGATATACAAAGGGATATCTGGAAGAAAAGTATGATGAGATTGTAGAGTTTTCCGAGCTTGGAAAATTTATCGATGTACCGATCAAGAATTATTCATCCGGTATGAAATCCAAACTGGGATTTTCGATTGCAACGATCTCGAATCCCGATATTCTGATCCTGGATGAGGTATTATCTGTAGGAGATGCCAAATTTCGAAAAAAGAGTGAGGCTAAGATCATGCAGCTTATGGAGGGTGGAACAACTGTTTTATTTGTTTCCCATTCTCTTGCACAGGTTCGCAGAATCTGTGATCGGGCGCTGATTCTTGACCATGGCACATTAAAAGCCATTGGAGGAATAGATGAGATATCAAATCAGTATGAAGCGATGATAGATGCGACGGATACTGGTAATAAGAAAAAATAGAAGGAGAATAATAATGAGTAAAAAACCTGTAGTTTTAATGGTACTTGATGGTTATGGAATTAGTAATAAGACAGAAGGAAATGCGATTGCACTTGCAAATACTCCTGTTATGGATAAGTTAAAATCAGAGTATCCTTATGTAAAGGGTGCTGCTTCCGGTCTTGCAGTTGGGCTTCCGGATGGACAGATGGGCAACTCTGAAGTTGGTCATATGAACATCGGTGCAGGAAGAATTATATATCAGGAATTAACAAGAATTACAAAGTCCATTCAGGATGGCGATTTCTTTAAGAATGCAGAGTTGTTAGAAGCTATCGAGAACTGCAAAAAGAACAATTCCGATCTTCATGTATGGGGATTATTATCAAGTGGTGGGGTACACAGCCATAATACACATTTGTATGCAATTCTTGAGTTATGTAAAAAACAGAATTTTAAAAATGTATATGTTCATCCATTCTTTGATGGTAGAGATACTGCTCCTGCATCAGGAAAGGGCTTCTTAGAGGAGTTGCTTGTAGAGATGAAGAAGATCGGTGTAGGTAAGGTTGCTTCCCTTTCCGGTCGTTATTATGCTATGGATCGTGATAACAGATGGGATCGTGTTGAGCTTGCATACAAATCACTTGTAACTGGTGAAGGGGTACAGGCAGAGGATCCTGTTGCAGCAGTACAAGCTTCTTATGACAAGGAAGTTTATGATGAATTTATTCTTCCTACAGTTATTACAGAGAACGATAAGCCGGTATCACTTGTAAAGCCAAATGATTCAGTTATCTTCTTTAATTTCAGACCGGATAGAGCAAGAGAGATCACCAGAGCATTCTGCTGCGATGATTTTGATGGCTTTAACAGACCGGACGGAAGATTCCCACTGGTATATGTATGCTTTGTAGATTATGATGAATCTATACCAAACAAGATCGTTGCATTTAAAAAAGAAGAAATCGATAATACATTTGGTGAATATCTTGCAGCAAATGGTAAGACGCAGTTACGTCTTGCAGAGACAGAGAAGTATGCACATGTTACATTCTTCTTTAATGGCGGCGTAGAAGAACCATATAAGGGTGAAGACAGAATCCTTGTTAAATCCCCTGCTGTTGCAACATACGATCTGCAGCCTGAAATGAGTGCTCCGGAAGTATGTGAGAAGCTGGTGGATGCGATCGGTTCAGATAAATATGATGTGATCATTATTAACTTTGCAAATCCTGATATGGTAGGTCATACAGGTGTTATCCCTGCAGCAATCAAGGCAGTAGAGACTGTTGATAGCTGTGTAGGAAAGGCAGTAGAGGCAATTAAAAAGGCAGACGGTGTATTATTTATCTGTGCAGATCATGGTAATGCTGAGCAGATGATCAATTACGAGACTGGTGAGCCACATACAGCTCATACAACAAATCCTGTGCCATTTGTACTTGTAAATTATGATACGAGCTATGGATTAAGAGAAGGTGGATGCCTTGCAGATATCGCACCTACACTCCTTGAGATCATGGGACTTCCACAGCCTAAGGAAATGACAGGTAAATCACTTCTTATTAAGAAATAAAAAAGAGGGACAGACAAATGAAGAAATTTTTTCAGGAGTTTAAAGAATTTGCATTAAAGGGAAATGTTCTGGATATGGCGATCGGTGTGATCATCGGTGGCGCGTTCTCAGGACTGGTAACTTCACTGACAGACTGTTTTATCAATCCGATCATTGGATGCATCGGTGGTGCTGAAGTACAGGGTAAGATCCATCTGTTGGGAGATCAGTATATCGATTATGGCTCATTCATTACAGCAGTGATAAACTTCATTATAATGGCATTTATTATTTTCCTTCTGATGAAAGGAATCAAAAAGCTGTTATCTCTTGGTAAAAAAGAGGAAGTTGCTGCACCTTTAACAAGAAAGTGTCCATATTGTTATGGCGACATTGATGTAAAGGCTACAAAATGTATGTATTGTACATCTGATGTAGAACCAACAGTAAAAGTAGAAGAATAAAATGACTATGTTCTGTATGATACAGATCAAAGAGTCAGTAGAAAATGAATAGAAAATACCTGACGGAGAATCATAGTAGCAGATGATTTATCCGGCAGGTATTTTTTGCTTTACAGGAATGTTGATTCTAAAAAGTAAAATAAGAGTATGCAGATGTTCAGAGATTTTTCATGACATATAAATCTGATTTTATAAGATGAATACTTTGGGAAAAAGTGTGAATACTATAAAAGAATAAAATTGCCAATAATTGTACGGATAGAAAGGCAGAATGGAGAATCATATGAACAGATTGGAAATTATTGAAATTAAAGCAAGAGAAATACTTGATTCAAGAGGAAATCCTACAGTTGAAACAGATGTTACACTGGCATGTGGATGTAAAGGTCGGGCAATGGTTCCATCCGGTGCGTCAACCGGACAGTATGAAGCACACGAACTCCGGGATGGGGAAAAACGATATATGGGTCAGGGCGTATATGGTGCATGTAATAACGTAAATAACAGAATTGCAGACAAATTGATCGGAATGGATGTTACAAACCAGACTGAGATCGACAGGATCATGATAGAAGCAGACGGAACAGAAAATAAGACACGATATGGAGCAAATGCGATGCTCAGTGTATCCCTTGCTTGTGCAAAAGCTGCTTCCATGGCGCTTGGGATGCCGCTTTACCGATATTTGGGAGGCGTGAATGCCAAAAGACTTCCTGTTCCGATGATGAATATATTAAATGGAGGCAGACATGCCGATAATACAGTAGATTTTCAGGAGTTTATGATCGCACCGGTTGGAGCAGAATCCTTCAAGGAAGCAATGGAGATAGCCTGTGAGATCTATCATGTGTTAAAGATAGAATTAAATGTCAGAAACTTAAGTACAGGTGTTGGTGATGAAGGTGGTTTTGCACCGAATCTTGCAACAACATATGATGTATTAAATCTTCTTGTAGAAGCAATTGCCAAAGCCGGATACAATCCTGGTGTGGATGTACAGATAGCAATGGATGCTGCGGCATCCGAATTATATGACGTAGCATCTGACCGCTATTTCTTCCCGGGTGAATCGAGAATGACAGGAAAAGAGATACGCAGGAACTCAGAGGAAATGGTACAGTTTTATGAGGATCTTGTTACAAGATATCCGATTTATTCGATTGAGGACGGATTGGATGAAAATGATATGAATGGATGGAAAGTTCTGACATACAGACTGGGAAAACAGATACAGCTGGTAGGTGATGATCTGTTCGTAACAAATAAAAAACGTCTGTTAAATGGAATTGAAGATGGAATCGCAAATTCAATTCTTGTAAAGGTAAATCAGATTGGAACACTGACAGAAGCAATGGATTCTGTTGAGACCGCTCATAGAGCAGGATATTCATCTGTAATATCACATCGTTCGGGTGAGACAGAAGATACGTTTATTGCTGATCTTGCAGTAGCTATGAACTGTGGGCAGATAAAGACAGGTGCTCCTGCCAGAAGTGAGAGAACCGCAAAATACAATCAGCTGATCCGGATTGAAGAAGAACTCGGAAAATCAGCTGTATATGGTATAGAATAGATTTGAAGAGTTGTTATTATCTTACCGGAAGTTTCACCGTGAAATCGTCCGGAAGCTTATGTCCGAATTTATTATAAATGATACAATTATAAAGTCTTGTGGCTGTCACATCATAAGAGAGCATATTATATCCGACAGGATCTAATTGTCTGATGCCGTCTGCTGTTTTTGTAAAAACAGGAAAGACGGCATTTTGCTTAATCTCCTTTAAGACAGATGAACCGTTTCTGCGAAGGGCAAGAATGTGACCATAAAAACTCCAGCCGTTATCCTTGAACTGTTCCATATCTGTTTTCTTTACATCAAACAGTAGATGAAGAATTGCACGGTTGATACGAGTCTGGGTGATCTCTTTTGATTTTACGGATTCAAGGATGTCATGATAGCAGCTGCATATATCTGTCTTTTTCAGCTTATTATAAAGTGCAGGCGTCATGTCGGCTGTATCCGGCATGGCTGCCTGCTGCAAGATCCGGTACTGTAATAAAGCAGACAGATCATTTTCAAATACAGGAAGAGATCTGCCGTATTCTGATAAAAATAAAGAGGCTGAGGCATTCGGCAGGATCTGGCTCAGGGTGTCTGCAATATCTGAAGAAATGTCAGCCTCTTTCGTTTCCTGAATAAGAGAGCGAACGGCGGAAGCGGAACAGATCGAACCATTGATGGTGGTGCTGTTATATGCAGCATGTTCTCGCTTGATAATATATGGTTTGATTGTAGAATTCAGTTTTTTTAAAGCAGAAAGATATTCGACTGCAAGAATGTTGTTGGGTTCTGCAATAACAGGAACAGCGTCCGGAAGAAGTCTGGCAAATGCTTTTGCGCGTGCAGCCGGATAACTGATACCGTCTGAGATATACTGCCGGATCAGATCCGAGAATTCGGCAGGCTCATTTTTAAGAAAATCTGCAATTGTATTTAAAAGGGTTATATCATCACATTCCGCACCAAAGACAAGATAATCAACAGTGTGAAGTTTTTCGAGCAGGGAGACTCCGGCAAATGCAAAATCCCTGGCACTTGCTGTAGAAAAAACCATTGGAAGTTCAAATACAGCATCAATGCCATTTGAAACAGCCATATCCGCGCGCAGATATTTGCTGCAGACCGCAGGGAGACCGCGCTGGATATAATCACCGCTCATGACAGAGATAATATGTTCGCATCCAAGACCGGAACGTATCTGTTCCACCTGATACAGGTGTCCGTTGTGAAAAGGATTGTATTCTGCTATGATTCCGGCTGTTGACATATTATACCTCCGCGCATTCGGGAAACATCTCTTGCAAGCAAGTGTTTTTTTCTTCATTATTTCATGTGCTTCGCACATTCAATGCATTCGAAAAAAAGCATCCCTTGCAAGCAAGTGAATTTTTCTTTATTATTTCATGTGCTTCGCACATTCAATGCATTCGAAAAAAAGCATCCCTTGCAAGCAAGTGCTTTTTTTCTTCATTATATTTTATATTTTATTTTCTGTAAAGTATGGTATAATTAAAATGTGCATGGTCGGCGTAGTCTGGCCTTTTTTTCGTTAAAATGTACGATTTTTGTCACATTGATTCGTGTATGATGAAATAGAAGATTTCGGGAGCTGCTTAACAGGACAGATAAGAAGATGTCTTACAGAAAAAAACAGGAATGAATTCGATTTTCAGGATTGACATTTAAGAGAAAGGCTAGTAGTATAATAACAGAAATCGAACATTTGTTTATGGAGGTAGAAAGATGATAAAAGATGATGATAAGAAGAAAGCATTGGATGCTGCATTAGCACAGATTGAGAAGCAGTATGGTAAAGGATCTGTTATGAAGTTAGGAGATTCATCAGCCAATATGAATATAGAAGTAATACCAACAGGATCATTAAGCCTTGATATCGCACTTGGACTTGGCGGAGTTCCGAGAGGAAGAATTATTGAAGTATTTGGACCTGAGTCCAGTGGTAAGACAACAGTTGCCTTACATATCGTTGCTGAGATCCAGAAAAGAGGCGGTATTGCCGGATTTATCGATGCTGAACATGCACTTGATCCGGTATATGCGAAGAATATAGGTGTTAATATTGATGATTTATATATATCACAGCCGGATTGTGGTGAACAGGCACTTGAGATCACAGAGACGATGGTTCGTTCCGGGGCGGTAGATGTGATTATCGTTGACTCTGTAGCAGCACTTGTTCCAAAGGCAGAGATTGATGGCGAGATGGGTGACTCCCATATGGGCCTTCATGCAAGACTGATGTCACAGGCACTTCGTAAGCTGACGGCTGTTGTCAGTAAGACGAACTGTGTTGTTATCTTTATCAACCAGTTACGTGAAAAGGTTGGTGTCGTATTTGGAAATCCTGAGGTAACGACAGGTGGACGTGCGTTGAAGTTCTATGCATCTGTGCGTATGGATGTCAGAAGAATCGATACTCTGAAGATGGGCGGAGAGATCGTTGGTAACCGTACCAGAGTTAAAGTAGTAAAGAATAAGGTTGCTCCTCCGTTTAAAGAGGCAGAATTTGATATCATGTTTGGAAAAGGTATTTCCAGAGAAGGTGATATTCTGGATCTTGCTGTTGCAAATGATATCGTTGATAAATCTGGTGCATGGTATGCTTACATGGGCGATAAGATCGGACAGGGACGTGAGAATGCGAAAGCATTTCTGGCAGAGAATCAGGCAATCTGTGATGAGATTGATGAGAAGATCCGGGAGAAGCTTGGTTTGGTTGAATCTGAAGATGCTGAAGGAAAAGAATCAGAGTAATAGAAAGGCTGTTTATATATGCTGGTAACGGATTTAAAACGGATTGATGATAAAAGATTCTGTCTGTATCTTGATTATGAGGCGTTTGGACCATTGTATGCTTCAGATATCAAACGGTTAAAGCTGACTGTAGGAGAAGATGCAGATGCAGAAAAGCTTACACGGTTTCGAATGGAATATTTTTTTAGGAGAGCAATGGATAAAGCCATTGTAGCGATTAAATATTCAGAAAAGTGTGAATATGATATCAGGCAGAAGCTGCAAGAGCTTTGTTATGATAACGAAGTAGTTGAAACTACAGTTGAGAAATTAAAAAAATATAAATATGTAGATGATGCCAGATATGCGTCTGTATATGTCAGAAGTCATATTAATCATAAAAGCAAAAGAGAAATCACATATGCGTTATCAGCGAAGAAAATATCAGATGAATGGATTGAGGCTGCATTTGAAGAAAATCAGCTTCCTGACGAACATGAGATAGTGATGAGATTGATACAAAAGAAATGTCCGGCTTCAGAATTGAAGGATAGAAGGGATAAGGTTATTGCATATCTGCTTCGAAAAGGATATCCATATAGGCTGGTTGCTTCCTGCATGGACGATATTTTAAAGGATGAAACAGCGGTAATATAAGAAAATTTGCACAGAAAACGAGGCAGAAAATTGTTGTTTTTGTTTGTTTTCACTTGACATAATTAGTAAAAAATATTAAACTAAAATAGTTGTATAAGTGTACAATGAAAACTTAATAAGGAGGTGCTCCTGTGAGTGTTGGTGCGTGGATAATCATTTATATTTGCATCCTTGTTGTATGTATTGTTGCCACATGGTTTATCGCTATTGCATATAGAAAAAATATTGCAGAAGCGAAGATCGGCAAAGCAGAAGTTGCAGCAAGAGAAATTATAGATGAAGCTCAGAAAGATGCTGAAGCAAAGAAGCGTGAGATCTTACTCGAAGCTAAGGAGGATGCTTTAAAGACACGGAATGATCTTGAAAAAGAAGTTAAGGACAGGCGTGGTGAAATCTCCAGAATGGAGAAACGAGTTCTTGCACGTGAAGAAAGCATTGACAGAAAATCCGAAGCAATCGAAAAAAAGGAAGCAAGTCTTGCATCCAAAGAAGGTCAGCTCGAAAAGCAGAAAGCAAGAGTGGAGGAGCTTCAGGCAAAGCGTTTACAGGAACTGGAAAGAATTTCAGGTTTAACCTCTGAACAAGCAAAGGAATACTTATTAAAGACTGTTGAAGATGAAGTAAAACATGAAACAGCAGTCATGGTCAAGGAATTAGAAACCAGAGCTAAAGAAGAAGCGAACAAGAAGGCAAAGGAGTATGTTGTTTCTGCAATTCAGAAATGTGCAGTTGATCACGTTGCTGAGACAACAATTTCACTGGTACAGTTGCCAAATGACGAGATGAAGGGAAGAATCATTGGTCGAGAGGGACGTAATATTCGTACACTCGAAACAATGACAGGTGTTGATCTGATTATTGATGATACACCGGAAGCGGTCATCCTTTCCAGCTTCGACCCGGTAAGAAGGGAAGTTGCAAGAATTGCACTTGAGAAGCTGATTGTTGATGGAAGAATCCATCCAGCAAGAATCGAAGAAATGGTAGAAAAAGCGCAGAAGGAAGTAGAAACCATGATGCGTGAAGAAGGTGAAGCCGCAACTTTGGAAGTTGGTATTCACGGTATTCATCCTGAGTTAGTAAGACTTCTTGGTAAGATGAAGTTTAGAACAAGCTACGGTCAGAATGCATTAAAGCATTCGATTGAGGTAGCACATTTATGTGGTTTATTGGCCGGAGAGATAGGTGTCGATGTCAAGGTTGCAAAACGTGCCGGATTACTTCATGATATCGGTAAATCAATCGATCATGATATGGAAGGTTCCCATGTACAGATTGGTGCAGATTTATGTAGAAAGTACAAAGAGTCTCCAATTATTGTAAATGCAGTGGAAGCCCATCACGGTGATGTTGAGCCAGAATCTTTGATAGCATGTCTTGTACAGGCTGCTGATGCAATATCAGCTGCAAGACCGGGTGCTAGAAGAGAAACACTGGAAACCTATACTACACGTCTTAAGAAACTTGAGGATATTGCAAATTCCTACAAGGGCGTGGAGAAGACATATGCTATTCAGGCAGGTAGAGAGATTCGAGTAATAGTTGTTCCTGAACACGTCAATGATTCCGATATGGTATTACTGGCAAGAGATATTGCAAAGCAGATTGAAAATGAGCTTGAGTATCCTGGCCAGATTAAGGTTAATATTATTAGAGAGTCTCGCGTAGTTGATTATGCTAAGTAAAAGTTTTGCAGCCTGTGGAAGAAATTCCACAGGCTGTTTTTAACTATAAAGGAGAGTCAAGTATAAAGAAGAGTTAAATATAATTGTTTATAAGTGGATGAGATATTCACAGGGGCGTGATTATAAAGAGGATGTTAGAGAAGGAGAGAAATATGGAAAGACGATTTATCAGAGAGAAAAAGGAACTTGCTTATCATGCACATATATTTGATGTATATAATGACTATCTGATTCTGCCGGATGGAAAGAAGGTGGTATATGACCTTATCGATCATGTACCGGGATGCTGTGTCCTGCCCGTGGATGAGGATGGAAAGTTGATATTTGTCAGACAATATAGAAATGCACTGGATGATATGACATTGGAAGTACCTGCGGGTTGTATGGATAAAGGAGAAACACCGGAACAGTGTATCAGGCGGGAACTGAAAGAAGAAACAGGATTTACAGCAGGACAGCTTATGTTTGTGACAAAAACCTGTCTTGCGATAGGAACCAGCAATGAGATGACATATATTTATATAGCAACAAACCTGCGACAGGGGGAACAGATGCCTGACTGGGAAGAATTTATCAAACTTGAAAAGTATTCACTGGAAGATGCGATGCAGATGATTGAAGATGGAAAAATCATTGATTCAAAGACGCTGATAGCAATTTATGCATATGCGAATCATGTATTAAAAAAGCAGATCAGACAGGGTATATAATATTTTATTTCAACATATAAAATACAAGTATCCTGAATACATGGGGGAGGAAGTAATGAAGAAGAATCTGCTTATCTATGTTTATATTATTGGGCTGATTGTTGGGACTGTACTGATAAATACGCAATTTGATATGACCGCGTTTATTTCCGGTAAGCCGATGGCGTGGAGTTTGCCTGTTTATGGGATGCTTGTATTGAAACGTGGATTAGGGCTTATATTATGTTATTGGTTTATATATAATCTTCCTGAAAAAATAAGAATACCTGCACTTGCTTGTATGGGCGGATGCATAATCGGAGTGACGGTGTCCATACGGGCATATAGCGGATATTTTTTTGGGTGTCTGCTGTATGGTGTGATTGTTTGTGTAATGGTGATGATATATATGGGCTTGATTCGCTGGATTCTGGTAGATGGGTCGGAAAAATATGGTATTCGAGAGCCGATGGGTCGGAAATATCTGGTAAAACGATTGATCATTATTACAATAGTATTAATAAACTGCATATTTGAGTTAAAAATTCTGAAATTTTTTTGAAAAGAGTTTTACTACATGTGGTATACATAATTCTGGATGGACACATGATTTGGTAAAAATACTGAAATTACTGGAAAAACCTTGATTTTACTTGTAAAAATTATGTTTGATTTTATAGAAATTTGTATTTATAATGATATTTAGTCTACATAATAAGGGGAAAAATGCGTGGAAATTTACATAGAGAAATATGTTGATTATCTAAAAAATGTTAAGAAATCAAGTGAAAATACAGTAGCTTCTTATCAGCGCGATCTTGTGAAGTTTTCTGATTTCTATCGGGAGAATGGAACAGAGGATATTCGTTCGATAAATGAGACAAATATCAACACTTATGTTTTGTATTTAGAAAAAAATGGAAAATCAATGGCAACTGTATCAAGAAGCATAGCGTCGATCAAGTCATTTTTCGGATTTCTTTTCCGGGAGAAGATACTGATGGACGATCCATCGGTCAATATCAAACCTCCAAAGATTGAAAAGAAAATGCCGGATATCTTAACGATAGAGGAGGTGAACCGGCTTCTTGACCAGCCGGGAGATCAGTCTCCAAAGGAGATCCGTGACCGTGCAATGCTGGAACTGTTATATGCAACAGGAATACGTGTATCGGAGCTTGTTACATTGAAGATTACAGATGTGAATCTGAAGATGGGGTATATTGAATGTCATGACCTCAGAAAGTCGAGGATCATTCCGATCGAAGATTCGGCACAGCGCGCACTTGATAATTATATCTCGAATGTTCGGGATGATATGTGCAAGGATTCAGAGTATCTGTTTTCAAACTGCAAGGGTACGCCTATGACCAGACAGGGCTTCTGGAAAATCATTAAGGTATATGCTGATAAAGCAGGAATTGATAAGGATATTACACCACATATGATCCGTCATTCATTTGCATCACATCTTGTAAATAATGGCGCAGATTTAAAGGCAGTACAGGAAATGCTGGGACATGCCGATATCTCAACGACACAGATCTATCTGAACAGCAAGCAGAGCCGCTTAAAAGAGGAATATCAGAAAGCACATCCGCGGGCATAAGCTGAACATAGCAGAAAACGATAAACGCCAGCTGACGGGCTATTGGCTGGACAAAGTATAAGCGGAATGTACATAGTAGAAAACATATTTGCGGGTGGCTATGCTGTATACCATGTTAATACGCAGTAAAGTATGAATTGTACGAAAAAAAGTACACAGAAATAGTTGCATCTTGTTTGTAAAATAGAATATAATCCTTTCGGTTGATAAAAGTTTAAAAGTGAAGGACGACAGGAGAAAGAAAAATGGAGAACAATTATTACTCACCGGTACAGATTCTGGAAAACAATATAAAAGCAGGCGTCAATAAAGCTAATATGGGGTTGCTTAAGATGATATTACTTGGTATGTTCGCAGGTATGTTTATTGCGATCGGAGCAGAGGGTTCAAACCTTGCAGCTCATAATCTGACAGGCGTTGGCGTTGCAAGAACGTTAACAGGCGTGATTTTCCCGATCGGTCTTATGATGTTAGTTGTAACCGGCGGTGAGTTATTTACAGGAAACTGTATGTTGACAATGGCACTTGCAGACCATAAGATCAAAGCATTACAGATGATAAAGAACTGGGTAGTAGTATATTTCAGCAATATGCTTGGATCTATATTAACAGCAGCTTGTGTATATGCTTCCGGTCAGTACGATTACTCAGATGGCGCACTCGGAGCATTCACGATCAAGGTTGCCATGGGCAAAGCAGATATCGATATCAGCAAAGCAATCTTTTCCGGTATCCTTTGTAATATTCTGGTATGTATCGCAGTATTGATGAGTAGTGCAGCGAAAGATCTGATAGGCAAACTGTTTGGAGCATTTTTCCCAATCCTGATCTTCGTTATCTCAGGCTTCGAACACTGTGTTGCAAATATGTACTACATTCCGGCAGGAATCATGGCATCAGGCAACAGCAAATATGTAGATAAAGCCTGTGAGCTTTATGGATATACATCCGCACAGATTTCAGATACACTTACGGTTGGCGGTTTTGTTCATAACCTGCTGCCGGTTACACTTGGTAATATTATCGGTGGCGGTATCGTAGTATCGCTGGGACTGTATGTAGCGTATCTGGTGCTTGATAAGAAAGAGAAATAAAAGAGAGAATATTATTTTGATATGTATGATAGAAAAAAAGATCTTGTAGCTATGTACTATGTGACTACAAGGTCTTTTTTGTAATTTTAACATACTATATGTCAATATATATTTAGAAAATATAAATGTATGTTGACAT
>DJPV01000068.1:113550-176122 GCA_002437435.1 Lachnospiraceae bacterium UBA6403
GGAGAAAAAATGAAGAAGATAAAAAGAAATATAATATTATTAGCATGTTGTATTACATTATTTAGCTCATTTGTTGTTTCGGCAACATCGGCGAGCAACTCTATATCTAATGGGGCTGCAACATTAACAGGATCGGCTCGTATGTATGATTATAGTAAGAAAAAAGATAAATGCATCATGACTGCAGCATTTGGGGGAGGAAATGCATCTGAAGCTACATCAGGTTCGATATCTGGTAAAATACAGGGTATAGATGTAAAAGTAAAAAGATTGGATACAGGTTATTTAGATAAAAGCAATAAAACCTATTCTGATTCTAAAATTGTTAGTGATGCGTATAGTGTGTTTACTGTTACAATATCATTAAAAGGTGCAGATTCTAAAGAAATATATGCACACGATTAATAAATAATACCAGAAGGTGTACATATAATGGTTGTAGATTATCAAAGGAAGTTAAAATGAGGATAAGAGATAAAGATTTTTTTAGATTGTTTTTGATCGTATATACACTTATGTTTGTGATTATTTTTCAGTGCTTCGATATTATTAATAAAATGCAGGCTGAGTTAAAGGGAAGGTTATATAATGGCAATTATTCTAATTTGGCAGGAATTGAAACAAAGTGTGATGTATGTATGAATCATCTTAAGGCAGAATATAATCAGGCGGGTGAACTTGAAGCTATGTCGATTGATGTTTCAGATAAGCACAGACAGAAGGAACATCTTGAAACTGCCAAAATGATCATAAAAGCAATGTATGGAAGAAAGTTCACGGTGTATTCATATGCCGATGTTCGGGTTAGTGGAATGCTTCAGGAAAGGTCAGAACTGGCAGTTTTTTCATTGAAGGATGAATTGCCATTTAATATCACTAAAGGGCGATCAATATGTTCGGACGATTTAGAGAAAAAAGCTCGTGTTGCAATTGTATCTGAGGATATGATAAATACAATGGTGAAAAAAGAAGAATATTATTACATAAAAATTAATAATGAAGAGTATCAAGTTGTTGGAATTTATGAACCTGTTGCAGATAAGGCAGATGTGTGTTTTGCCTATTTTCCTCAAACAGAATATCAATTTGAGGAATTCTGCAGGAATTTTATAGATAATATTTTTTCAATTTCTAATATGAAGTGGGGAATATTTGGAGTTTATATTGGATCAGAAAATAGTTTTGATATAAATGAAATAGATGAATTTATTTCGGAACTTGAAAAAATATCCGATACAACATTTGAAATAAAAGTAATAGATCGTTCGATTGCATCACCGAATGAAAAAATAAAAGTGTTAATTATAATATATGTATTATTGTTATTCTTTTGTATTGTTGTTTATATTCAGGTGATTGATATGTTTACAAAAAAAAGATATAAAGATTATGTAATATATCGTGCTTGTGGTTGCAACTGCAATATGATCGCAAGAAGATTATTTATGGAGATGCTGCCAATGTTTATCTGTTCATTTATTGCAGTTTTTATTGCAAATAACGTATATAATGTCTGGCTGACAGATTCTGTATGGTATAGTATTTCATATGAAGGTGTTGCGTTTATGGCAGGAACATCTGTTGTTCTTGTTTATATGTCAATTTTCATCATAATTATGAAGTTGCGTCGGATTAATCTGGCAGAAGGGATTATGGATCTATAAATGAAACTTAGGTATTTATGGAAAATCACGTTGGATAATGAATGGAAACAAGGAATTCGAAGTTTTTTTAATGTTATTCTATATATTGTTGGAATTACAATAATTGGACTTCTGGTGTATTTTGTCAGTCTTGAAACAGATACGAAGAAGTCGGTAGAGCGTTCTATACGAAAAGAAATAAAAACATTAGGAAGCATAAGTGTTGAAGGGAATCCTTCAGATATTCAGTATAATTCAAATTTTAATCTTTTGAAAGTTGTTAAAAGTTTTAGTGGCATAGATGCATGTTCATCTGGATGGGGAAATGGTTCACTGGCAATATCCGGAGACTGGCGTATCGAATATGAAGCATCGGAATACAGAGATGAAGACTTGAAATTACTGCAAGATATACAAAAAAAGAATGTTTATGATCCCGGATATGCAATACAGGGGAAAAGTTTGGAAACTACCTGGCTGGACGCTGGAGCGTGGGATATGATGAAAATTGATCTGCTGCAAGGCAGATGTCCTTCTGAGATTGATTATGCTTTATATGGTGACGCGATTCCAATCTATCTGGGGTATCGTTATAAAGATAAAGTGCAGCCGGGAACCCGCCTTATACATGGAGAAGAGGTTTATGTTGTAGAGGGGATTCTGAAGAAGAACAGTGTATTAGCTCCAAATAGTGATGATCTGATGAACATGTATCCGGAAGACCAGAATGCGATACCCTATCAAATACTTGATTATAGCATTTTGATAATTTTAAATTCAGAAATGGACAATACATATAATTGTTTTTTTACATTAAAAGATGGTTATTCATTTGATGATGTTCAAAGTTATCTGGATGCGTTAAATTTGAACCCGGATGTAGAATTTTACATCAATAGTGTAGAAAAATATCTGGATAATATGAGCAGGGAGTCAGAAAGGAAAGAAATGACTGGGTTATTTGTGTATGTCACTGTGATTGTGTGTTTGATTCTGTCGTGCTTTGAAATTAACACCATATTGGCACAGAGAAGAGAGTTTGGGATACTTCTTGCTTATGGGTTATCGCATAGAGATATTATAAAGATGGTATTGATCGATAATATAAAAAAATTGATCATTGCAATTCTGATTATGACGTGCGTAATAGCCGGTAAACTGGCAGCGAACATTATGGTAGAGAATATGACATTTTATATGCTGAAGAATACGATTTACAGTCGGTTGGTCTTGACGATTGGAATGATAGGGATATTGCTTGTCCTTTTGGTCTGTATTGTACCGTCAATTCTGTTAAAGAAAATATCTCCGGCGGAATTACTTGGAGGAAAATAAATGATTCAATTAATAGAAGCCAAAAAAATATACAAAAATGGCAGGACAGAATATCCTGCGTTGAATGGGATAGACCTGACTATAGAAAATGGAGAATATGTTGCAATTATTGGAACATCCGGATCGGGAAAAAGTACACTTTTAAATATCATAGGTGGGATGGATCAGACAACAGATGGTCAGTATCTGTATGATGAAAAGAATGTTAGCAAAATGAATTCTCATGCGCTTCATTTGTTTCGAAAGGAATATGTGAGCTTTGTATTCCAACGATTTGCACTATTGAATCAGTATAGTGTATATGAAAATGTGGAAGTACCGCTTTTGGCAAAGGGAATAGAGAAGAAAGAACGTAAGAAAAAAGTTCTTTCCGCATTGATGCAGGTTGGAATTCAGGATTTGTATAAGAAAAAGCCAAGTGAACTTTCGGGTGGGGAACAACAGCGGTGTGCAATTGCCAGAGCTTTGGTTATGGATACTCCTGTTGTACTTGCAGATGAACCGACAGGTTCTCTGGATAAAAACTCAGGCATTAAGGTTATGGAACTTTTAGAAGGACTGCATGAGCAGGGAAAGACCTTGATAATTGTAACACATGATATGGATATAGCAGAACATGCTGATCGTATAATACAGATTGAGGATGGAAAGATTGTTGCTGATACAAAAAAGAATTAAAAAATATTTATTATTGATAGGCGGAATTGTTATATTGCTTTCAGGTTGTGAAAAAAAAGAAAGTGATGATATGTTTGTGCTGGATCAGGAGGAAATGTCGATACAGGGAGAAGTTCAAAATAGTGAATTAGGGAAAAAACTGAAGGTGCCGCAAAGCATTGATTGCAAGATGGAAACGGAAGATGCCGACTTGCAAGCAATATTGATATCAGATAAGTCTGTCTGTATTCCAGATGTAGAACAACTTTATACAATGAAGTGCAGCAGAGAGAGACTGGATGCATCATACAAAAAGAAGATTTCAGAAGCAATATTTGGCGAAACAGCCCTGTATATATATGATGGCAACCCATTAATATCTGAATGTGATGAACAAATCCAATATTGCAAAAACAAGCAAAATATTTCGGATACCTTTTATAAACAATATTACCAGGCGAGTATAGAGGAGCTAGAGCAACAGAAAAAAACTGCACAGGAGATAAGAGAAAAGAATATTGATTTTTCGGCGGATCAGTACATTGGTATGATTAACGATCAAAAATATCTTCTTACATTTTATGGAAACGAAGACTATTGTGAATCCTTTGAACTAATGTTGTATCCGGAGAATTCAATGGAGAAATTTTTTGAGATTGATAACGGATATGGATTTGTTCAACCGACAGATATCTTGTCTGAAAATGAGTTGCTGTATTCGGATCTTTTGAATTATAGTGAAAATGAAGAAGATCTTTCAGCCGGGAATCGATGTAGTAAAACAATAGAGGAAGCGATAGATACCGCTTTGGGCTATGCTGGTGCATGTGTCTCATTGCCTATTGATACGGGATGTGTAGAACCATTTTGTGTATCCTATATAAAGGGTGAAACAGAGGAAGAAGTACTTTTGTGTGATGGATATTCTATAACATTTCTTCCGAAAATTGAACAAGTTACTCCTTTTGTGTCGGATTTGTATTATGTAGAAAGTATAGCAGGTCAATATGACAACAGAAATGACAGCCAATCAAGCATTATGACAAACGGTTCAATATTACGCATTGTAATATCTTCGAAAGGTGTGGTTGGTATTGGTTGTGTAATGCCGGTGAAACAGGATGAAAAAGCGAAAAAAGTGGAACAGCTTTTAACGTGGGATGAGATTATGGAAGCCTTGAAAAATGGCTTGCCGGAATACATCAAAAAGCATGGTGCGTCATATTCGCAAATTGCATTTAATCATGTAGAACTAACATACTATTTAGAAAAAACAGAGGAGAGATATTGTTATATTCCTGTATGGCTTTTGGCAAATATTGATGCGCAGTTACAGGTTCCAGATCAGCTTATTCTACTGGATGCAAGAAATGGAAGATTTGTAGAAATAAAATAATATTCCAGATATACAAAATACAACTGCCCTATATAGAATAACATTGTGAAGATTTCGTTTTTCGATGTATATTGCCAGTAAATACAAGTGCTTATTTGATCCGTAGGTGAGTTAACACAGGAGTATTACGAATCAGGCATATGTATCGAATAGAAATCGCAACAAGTTATTTGTATGGGGCAGTTGGTTGTATGTGGGAAGCCCATACTGTAGAGAACAGCTAATCTCACTATTTATAAAACTCCACCAGCTTGTCCATTCTTGCGGACATATTATCAAACAGCGCATTCACGATCGTGATCGCAGCCATAGATTCTACAACGACTACAGCGCGGGGACCGATGATCGGGTCATGTCTGCCACGGATCGATACATCAATATTTTCACCGGATTTGTTGATTGTTTTCTGTGTGCTGGCGATCGATGGGGTAGCCTTGAAATGACAGGTAAGTAACAGATCAGAACCGTCGCTGATTCCGCCAAGGATGCCGCCGGCATGGTTCGAGTTCTTATTTACAACACCATCTTCGATATGGAAACCATCATTATCATAAGAACCGGTATTTTCAGATACCATGACGCCATCCCCGATCTCAACCGCTTTTACGGCACCGATCGACATAAGGGCTTTTGCGAGATTTGCATCTAATTTATCAAAGACCGGATCACCCAGACCAGCCGGAACACCGGACACGATACATTTGACAGTAGAACCGATCGAATCATTTTGAGCCATGATATCAGAAAGATATGCAGATGCTGCTTCGCAGCTTTTTGCATCCGGCATATTCAGTTCATTCTTTGATATATAGTCTGCATCAAAGTCGGCAGGGTCGGATACGATATCACCGATCGATGAGACATAGGTTGTAAATGAAATATTTAATGTCTTTAAGATCTTTGCAGCGATCGCACCTGCGGCAACTCTGCCGATCGTTTCCCTGCCGGAGGAACGTCCGCCACCACGGTAATCACGGAAACCGTATTTCTGGTCAAAGGTATAATCAGCATGCCCCGGACGATAGTAGGTAGCGATATCTCCGTAATCACCGGAACGCTGTGAGGTATTCCGAACCATCAGTGAGATCGGAGTGCCGGTGGTCTTTCCCTCAAATACACCGGAAAGGATCTCTACCTGATCGGATTCCTTTCTTGGAGTTGAGAACTGGGAGAAACCCGGACGTCTGCGGTTTAAGTATACCTGAATATCATCCTCGGTAAGTGGAAGACCGGCAGGACAGCCGTCAACGACAACACCGAGTGCTTTTCCATGGGATTCGCCCCATGTAGTGATCTTGAATTTATTTCCAAATGTTGAACCTGACATAATATGTAATCTCCTTCATGTAGAATAAACACAGATAGCATTTTACATTTGATGTGTCTGTGTCAGATGTCTGAAGAACAGTATATTTATATTGCTCTCCATACCGTCACGATGCTATTATATAGTAGTTGAAAAACAAAAAGCAACAGAAAATGCTTTTTATATGGTAGTTGAAAAATAAAAAATACTTTTTGTATAGTGAAAGACACAGAAAACACAGAAAACCCTGATTTTAAAGTTGACACACCTTTGAAAGTGTGGTAGTCTGACAAAGGTCAGCCTGTACTTAGTTTAAGGAGTCTCCGTCCTTTTACCCAGTTCAGGCCAAGTATAATATTATGGAGGATTGTTATTATGATAACAAAAGAGCAGAAACAGGAAATCGTTGCTAAGTACGGCAAGGATGCAAATGACACAGGTTCAGCAGAAGTACAGATCGCACTTCTTACAGCAAGAATCAATGATTTAAACCAGCACTTCAAGGCTAATCCTAAGGATCACCACTCAAATCGTGGTCTGTTAAAGATGGTTGGTCAGAGAAGAAATATGCTTGCTTATTTAAAGAGCAAAGACATTGAACGTTACAGAAAGCTGATCGAGAGCCTTGGCTTAAGAAAATAATTTCTGCATCACAGATAAGAAAGACAGGTTATTCCAATGTATGTTGTAATGACCTGTTTTTTTGCATTCAATCTTGTATTTGACATATGAGTATGCTAAACTTTAATAGATTGCGGCATGGCAATTCGAGACTTCTACAAGCTGTATCTATAAGGTATGTCTTGTAGTTGTTTCGAGCCTGCTGCGGTTAATAATAGAAAAAACAGGAGAAAAGAAAATGAGCAAAGAATTCAAGACTTATTCTATGGACATTGCCGGCAAGATACTTCGTGTTGATATCGGCAGAGTAGCAGCACAGGCAAATGGCGCTGCGTTTATGCACTATGGTGATACAACTGTATTATCAACAATTACAGCATCCGAAAAGCCAAGAGACGGTATCGACTTCTTCCCATTAAGCGTTGAGTATGAAGAGAAGATGTATGCAGTAGGAAAGATTCCTGGCGGATTCAACAAGAGAGAGGGAAAAGCATCTGAGAATGCGATCCTTACATCCCGTGTTATCGACCGTCCGATGCGTCCGTTATTCCCTAAGGATTACAGAAATGATGTTACATTAAACAACCTTGTTACATCTGTTGATCCTGAGTGCAGACCGGAACTTGTTGCCATGCTTGGTTCTGCTATTGCAACAGCTATTTCAGATGTTCCATTCTGCGGACCATGTGCAATGACACAGGTTGGTATGATTGATGGAGAATTCATCATTAACCCATCTCAGAAACAGTGGGATGAAGGTGATCTGAAGCTTACAGTTGCATCTACAAGCACAAAGGTTATCATGATCGAAGCTGGTGCAAATGAGATCCCTGAGGACAAGATGATCGAAGCAATCTACAAAGCACATGATGTAAACCTTTCTATCATTGAATTCATTAATAAGATGGTAGAAGAAGTAGGTAAGCCAAAGCATGATTATGTAAGCTGTGCAATTCCGGAAGAATTATTTGCAGCTATGAAAGAGATCGTAACTCCTGCTGAGATGGAAGTTGCTGTATTTACAGATGAGAAGCAGGTAAGAGAAGAAAATATCAGACAGATCAGAGAAAAATTCGAAGAAGCGTTTGCTGACAATGAAGAATGGCTTGCGCTGATCCCTGAAGCATTATATCAGTATCAGAAGAAGACTGTAAGAAAGATGATCCTAAAAGATCGTAAGAGACCGGATGGACGTGCGATCAACCAGATCAGACCACTTGCTGCTGAGGTTGACATCATTCCTAGAGTACATGGTTCTGCAATGTTCACGCGTGGACAGACACAGATCTGTGATATCGTAACACTGGCTCCATTATCAGAGATCCAGAAGATCGATGGATTAGATGAGAATGTAGTATCCAAGAGATATATGCATCATTACAACTTCCCATCATATTCTGTTGGTGAGACAAAGGTATCCAGAGGACCGGGACGTCGTGAAATTGGACATGGTGCACTTGCTGAGCGTGCCCTGCTTCCTGTATTACCATCTGTAGAAGAATTTCCATATGCGATCCGTGCCGTATCTGAGACATTTGAGTCAAATGGTTCTACTTCTATGGCATCTACCTGTGCATCCTGTATGTCACTGATGGCTGCCGGCGTACCATTAAAGTCAATGGTTGCAGGTATTTCCTGTGGTCTGGTTACAGGTGATACTGATGATGATTATGTAGTATTAACAGATATTCAGGGACTGGAAGATTTCTTCGGAGATATGGACTTCAAGGTAACAGGTACTTATAAGGGTATCACAGCGATCCAGATGGATATCAAGATCCACGGATTGACAAGACCGATCGTAGAAGAAGCTATCGCAAGAACAAGAGAAGCAAGATTATTCATTATGGATGGTGTTATGAGCAGTGCCATTCCTGCACCAAGAACACATGTCAATAAATATGCTCCAAAGATCGTTCAGATCAAGATCGACCCGGACAAGATCGGTGAAGTAATTGGTCAGAGAGGAAAGACGATCAATACAATCATTGAGGAGACAGGTGTTAAGATCGATATCGATGATGATGGAAATGTATCTGTATGTGGTGTTGATCAGGCAAGCATGGACAAGGCTATGAATATGATCAAGATGATCGTTGAGCCGCTTGTTGTTGGTGATGACTACAAGGGTAAGGTTGTTAAGATCCTTGATTGTGGCGCGATCGTTTCACTTGCACCAAACAAAGATGGTCTGATCCATATTTCAAAGCTTTCTGATAAGAGGGTTGCAAAGGTAGAAGATGTTGTAAATGTAGGCGACGATGTCATTGTTAAGGTTATCAAGATCGATGAAAGAGCTGGACGTATCAGCCTCAGCTTAAAAGATGTTGAGAACAAATAAATAAAAATACGGGAGGGTATGTGCGTGAAATACGGACATTTTGATGAAACCAGAAAAGAATATGTAATAGACAGACCGGATACTCCTGCACCTTGGGCGAACTATCTCGGTTCGCCTGCCTATGGTGCGATCATCTCCAATAATGCAGGTGGCTACAGTTTTGAAAAGAGTGGTGCAAACGGAAGAATTATCCGTTATATCTTCAACAGCTTTGACCAGCCGGGAAGATATGTATACTTAAGAGATGATGATACATCTGATTTCTGGTCAGCATCCTGGCAGCCGGTAGGCAAGAGTCTGGATGAATATAAGAGTGAATGTCATCATGGAACTGCTTATACCAATATCATGGCAGATTATTCAGGGATTCATTCAGAGGTACTTTATTATGTACCACTGGATAAAACGCATGAGGTTTGGAATGTAACGCTGACAAACAAATCCAATAAGACCAGACATTTGTCTGCGATCGGTTTCTGTGAATTTACAAATGACTGCAATTATGAGCAGGATCAGGTAAATTTACAGTATACATTATTTATTTCAAGAACCTATTACAGAGATCAGAAGATCCTTCAGGTGATCAATGAGAATGTAGTAAACAGTGAAGTGGATGGAAATGCCGTAAATAAGCGTTTCTTCGGACTTGTCGGCAGCGAAGTTACTTCTTACTGCGGAGATAAAGAAGAATTTCTTGGTATGTATCATACATATGCTGATCCGGTTGCTGTTATCAATGGCGACTGCGGTAATAAGCTGAATTATAATGAGAATTCCTGTGGCGCACTTCAGACCAAGATCACACTTACACCGGGTGAATCTAAGACATTTTCATTTGTTCTTGGTATGAAGGACGAGGCTGCAGCAAATGAGATCATGAAAGCATATGAAGACGAGACGACATGTGCTGCAGAACTTCAGGAGCTGATCGATTACTGGCATGGTAAGTTAAATAATTTCCAGGTTAAGACACCGAGTGAATCATTTAACAACATGATCAATACATGGAATTCTTATCAGTGCTTTATGACCTTTATCTGGTCAAGAGCTGCATCCTTTACATACTGTGGTTTGAGAAATGGTTATGGTTACAGAGATACCGTACAGGATATTCAGGGTATTATCCACCTTGCACCGGAGATGGCACTCGAAAAGATCCGTTTCATGTTATCTGCGCAGGTTGATAATGGTGGCGGTCTTCCACTGGTTAAGTACACACATAACCCTGGTCATGAGGATACACCGGATGATCCATCTTATGTAAAAGAGACCGGACATCCTGCATATCGTGCAGACGATGCATTATGGTTATTCCCAACCATTTACAAATACATTGCAGAGTCAGGTAATATTGGCTTTATAGATGAGGTTATTCCATTTGCAAATAAGGATGAAGGAACCGTATATGAGCACTTAAAGAGAGCTATTGATTTCTCTATGAACCGTCTGGGCGACAATGGAATGCCTGCAGGACTTCATGCAGACTGGAACGACTGCTTAAGACTTGGCAAGCGTGGAGAGTCTACATTTGTAGCAATGCAGCTTTATTATGCAATGACTGTAATTAAATATTTTGCAGAACTGAAGGACGATGCAGATTATATTGATTATATCAATGAGATCCAGTATAAGATGGGTAACACAATTCAGGAGAAATGCTGGGAGGATGACCGTTATATCCGTGGATATAAAGAGGGCGGTATGGTGATCGGTTCCAAGAATGATCCGGAAGCAAGTATGTGGCTGAATCCTCAGTCATGGGCAGTTATCAGCGGCCTTGCTACCAGAGAACAGAGTGAGCTTGCACTGGAATCCGTTCACAGAGAATTAAATACGCAATACGGTGTCAGACTGATGTTCCCTCCATATAAGAAGCATGCGTTTGATGGAGCATTGATGCTTCTGTTTAATGCAGGAACAAAGGAGAATGCAGGTATCTTCTCACAGCCGCAGGGATGGATCATCCTTGCTGAAGCATTGATGGGACATGGTAATCGTGCATTTGAATATTTTGATGAGAGCTCACCGGCATCTATGAATGACAAGGCAGAGATCCGTAAATTGGAGCCTTACTGCCATGGTCAGTTCACAGAGTCTGTTGGAAGCCCTTATGAAGGCCGTTCCCATGTTCACTGGCTGACAGGAACCGCATCTACCTGTATGGTTGGATGCGTCGAGGGTATCATGGGTATGCGCCCTGATTTCTACGGAATCAAGATCGCACCGGCAGTACCATCTGACTGGAAAGAGTTTGATATCACAAAGAACTATCGTGGCAAGAAGTTGAATATCCATGTTACTAATCCGGATGGACATGAAAGCGGTTTCCAGAGCCTGACCGTAAATGGAAAGGCAATGGAAGATAACTACATTCCATTTGATGAATTGGATGAAGTAAATGAGATTTTACTTGTTATATAATTTATGAATAATTCCATATAAAGTATCAAACAATAGGCAGGAAGAAATGCAAAAAACTTCCTGCCTGTTGTGTTAATGCAAAGAATTTTTGTTTGAATGAGAAAACAGATATAATATCCGGGTTTGGACAGGCAGAGAAATTCAGATAATAAGAAGGGAAGCAGCTTATATGGATCAGGAATTAAAAAGGCAGGAACTTATTGTAGAAAATGGTCAGATCATCATAAATGGAAACAGGGAAAAATATAATATACTGTTGCTTGATATCATCGGGGAGATCGAAGGGCATGTCAGCCTTCCATCCGATACCAAGACCACAAAATATGAACATGTTCTGCCAGAACTTGCAGTTGTTCAGGACGATGAGAGTATCAAGGGCGTATTAGTTTTGTTAAATACAGTAGGCGGGGATGTAGAAGCAGGTCTGGCGATAGCAGAGATGTTGGCATCGATCAGTAAACCGGTTGTTACACTTGTGCTTGGAGGAAGTCATTCGATTGGTGTGCCGCTTGCGGTGTCAGGAGATATATCCTTTATTGTGCCTACAGCAACGATGGTCGTTCATCCTCTCAGAGTATCTGATACAGTGCTTGGGGTAAGACAGAATTATGAATATATCGAGCGGATGCAGGATCGTATCATTCGGTTCACATCCTGTCATTCCAATATCGGTGAAGATTCATTGAGATCGATTATGTTCAATACACAGGAATTATCTAAAGATATTGGTTCGGTTCTTGTCGGAAAAGAAGCGGTCAAATGCGGTATTATTGACCGGGTTGGTGGAATATCAGATGCATTAAACAAACTCTATGACTTGATAAATTGATGGAATGATAGTAAAATAGGCTGATGGTTCGTTTTTTTACGGCTTTTGGCCGGTACATAAAAAACGGTATAGATAGAGAAAATAATATAACAGTGCTGGTTTATACAGCAGATTGGAGCAATTATGTCACTATTAGAATCAATCATTATGGGAATCATTCAGGGAGCAACCGAATTTCTTCCTGTCAGCAGTTCAGGACATCTCGCAATCTTTAAGAACATGTTTCATGTCAATACAGATACAGGTATCATGTTTGATATCCTGCTTCATTTTGGTACACTGGTTGCAATTTTTATTGTGTACTGGAAGGACATCGTTGAACTGATCGTAGAAGGGTTTACGATCATCGGGCTTGCTTGCTGCAATGTAGGAAGATTTTTTGCAAATCTGTTTTCCAAGGAGAAGAAACCATATCGTAAGATCATTGAAACGGAATACCGTAAATTCGTAATGCTTGTTATCTTATCAACGATCGTTACAATGGTGATTGCACTTCCATTTGAGAGTAAGATTGAAAATGCCGGAAATACATTATTAGTTCCGGGAATCTGTCTCTGTATCACATCCGTGATTTTATTTATTGCTGACCGTATTCAGAAGGGCAATAAAGGGCCTGCAGAGGCTACATATAAGAATTCGTTATTTATCGGTCTTGCACAGGGTATTGCCACACTTCCCGGTATTTCCAGATCGGGTTCTACTATCACAGCAGGTCTTGCATGTGGATTCAGCAGAGAGTTTGCTGTAAAGTATTCATTCATCATGTCGATCCCAACGATTCTCGGAGCATGTATTCTTCAGATCCCGGATCTTGCAGGTGCAAGTCTTGCCGGATCAGAGATCATTAATTATGTGATCGGTATGATCGTTGCGGGGGTTGTAGGCTTCCTTTGTATCAAAGTAATGCTGAGATCCGTAAAGAACAATAAATTTAAAGGATATTCCATCTATTGTTTATGTGCAGGTGTAATATCTGTCATCTATTATTTTGTACGTTAATTTATGCAGGTAAGTGGGAGAAGAAAATGGCTGAAACCAGAAAGAAAAACGGGGCGGCAAAACAGAACGGGACAACCAGAGCCACTGGTGGAACCGGAAAAAATGGTTCGGGAAAGAAAAACAATACAGCTAAAAGATCAAATACAGCATCGAAACCAAATACATCGAAAAAACAAATGGAACAGCAGATAGAAGAAGATAACAGGGAAGTTCGTCTGGAAGTGGTTCTGTTAGTCATTCTTGCTTTTTCCATATTCTTGATGATTGCAAACTTTGGCAAATGTGGAAAGGTCGGCGATGCAATATCCGGCTTTCTGTTTGGCGTGATCGGATTTGCTGAATACATATTCCCGGTATATCTTTTTATATCATCGGCTTTTGTTATTTCCAATCTTGGTAATAAAAAGGTCAGAAATGAAGTAATCTATATTGGTGTAGTTCTGATGATCGTATCCATGATCAGTCAGATGATCTTCACAACCGATTATCTCTCAGTGAAACAGTTATATCTGGATGGATATAAGGAGCATATGGGCGGAGGAATCATCTGCGGGGGCCTGTTCTTTATTTTCAGGAATACGATCGGTATTGTAGGCGTAACGCTGGTAATGATCCTTGGTGCACTTGTTATGTTTGTACTGATCACGGGAATCTCTGTGATCGATACCTTTAAGAATCTGATCAACAGCTTTTACAGGGAAGAAGAATATGAAGAACCGGAGCAGGAACGCAGACCGGTTAAGAAGAATAAGAAACAGTCCGGGAACAGCCGGGTAAGACTTGAGAATCTGAAGGTTTATGAAAACGAAGAAAATCATAAGGGCAAGGCGAAGGATTTCTTTGAGAATGAGGATGAGATCCATGAAATAAATGTACCGGATGATGATTTCCTTACATTTAATAATGATGTAGAGAAGATCGTGCTGCATGACGAGAAGGAGGAACAGATACCTGTATCGTTTGCAAAGAAAACATCTGTTACAAAAAGCAGGAGAAAATCAGAACCTGCTTCTGTGGAAACGGCAGCAAGCGTATCTCCGGCAGTGCCTGTAGGCGATACACAGGAGATCCCTGTTCAACAGACAAAGGACATCTTTGATGCTGAATTTGAGGATGAAGAAGATGTACTTTCCGGTGCGATCAATGGAAATGAGCATCCGGAGGTCGTCAGTGTGATACCGGATGATTATGATCCGGATATGGATTCTGCATTCTCAAGTGTGACAGGAAAAACAGAGAGTTCCCAGACAGCGAAGAAACCTGCACCGGTAATCGACAAGCCGGGACAGAAAAGCTATAAAGAAGGCACAAAGTATAAGTTCCCGGGATCGAATCTTCTGGCACAGCCACCGAAGAATCATAATGCGAACCGGGATGCACAGGTACGTTCTACAGCGATCAAGCTGAAGAATACATTGGAAAACTTTGGTGTTAATGTTACGATTACCAATTATAGCTGCGGACCTGCAGTTACCCGGTTTGAGATGCAGCCGGAGCAGGGGGTAAAGGTCAGCAAAATCCTTGGACTTGCCGATGATATCAAGTTAAATCTTGCCGCTGCAGATATTCGTATCGAAGCGCCGATCCCCGGCAAGGCAGCAATCGGAATCGAAGTTCCAAACAAAGAAAATTCAATTGTTGCATTTCGCGAACTGGTGGAATCGGATAATTTCAAGAATTCCAAATCCAAGATCGCATTTGCAGTTGGTAAAGATATCAGTGGGCAGGTTATCGTTACAGATATAGCCAAAATGCCACATCTTCTGATCGCCGGCGCGACAGGTTCCGGTAAATCGGTCTGTATTAATACGCTTATTATGAGCATCTTGTATAAAGCAAAACCGGAAGAGGTAAAGTTGATCATGATCGATCCTAAGATGGTAGAGCTTGCCTGCTATAATGGTATTCCACATCTGTTGATCCCGGTTGTGACTGATCCGAAGAAGGCATCTGGTGCGCTTAACTGGGCGGTAGAGGAAATGACCAGACGATATCAGATGTTTGCAGAATGTGGTGTCAGAAATATACAGGGATATAATGACAAGGTAGAACAGGCTCTTGCATCCGGATCACTGGATGATGATAAGTTAAAGAAGATGCCGATGATCGTCGTGATTGTGGACGAGCTTGCTGATCTGATGATGGTTGCTCATGGAGAAGTGGAAGACGCGATCGTTCGACTGTCACAGCTTGCCAGAGCAGCGGGTATCCATCTGGTTATAGCAACACAGCGTCCATCCGTAGATGTTATTACCGGACTGATCAAAGCAAACGTTCCATCGAGAATCGCATTTGCTGTATCTTCCGGCGTAGATTCCAGAACTATTCTGGATATGAATGGTGCAGAGAAACTTCTCGGTAAGGGCGATATGTTGTTCTATCCGACCGGTTATCCAAAACCGGTTCGTGTACAGGGAGCTTTTGTCTCTGATGAAGAAGTGACTGCAGTTGTTGAATATCTGAAGAAACAGAACGGTGTCGGAACTTACGATGATGATGTATCCAGATCCATTACGCAGACCGGAGCAGCCGGTGCAACGGGTATGGGCGGTGGAAGCGATAAGGATGATTATTTCGTAGAAGCCGGACGATTTATCATTGATAAAGAAAAAGCATCGATCGGAATGCTGCAACGTGCATTTAAGATTGGTTTTAACCGCGCAGCCCGTATCATGGATCAGCTTGCAGGTGCAGGGGTCGTAGGACCGGAAGAGGGTACAAAAGCAAGAAAGATACTTATGACGCAGGAAGAATTTGACGACTATATAGATAATAATTTATAATACAGATTCAAATGATATTTATACAGGGAAAATGCCGGTGATGGGATATAGCGTGCATGGGCAGATTTTACCTGATATAGGATAAAATTACACTCAGGGAGGACATATAAAATGTTAAACGACATCGAAATTGCACAGCAGGCAGAGATGAAGAATATAAAGGAGGTTGCTGCAAAACTTGGTATCAAAGAAGATGATATCGAGGTGTATGGCAAATATAAAGCAAAGCTGTCAGATGAATTGATCACTTCCGTACAGAAGAATGAGAATGGCAAGCTGATCTTAGTTACAGCAATTAACCCGACTCCGGCAGGAGAAGGAAAGACAACGATCACAGTCGGACTTGGCGAGGCTATGGGAAGATTGAACAAGAAAGCAGTTATTGCACTTCGTGAACCATCACTTGGTCCATGCTTTGGCATCAAGGGCGGTGCTGCTGGCGGTGGATATGCACAGGTAGTTCCGATGGAAGATCTGAATCTTCATTTTACAGGTGATTTTCATGCGATCACATCTGCAAACAATCTGCTTGCTGCAATGATGGATAACCATATTCATCAGGGAAATGCACTCGGCATTGATGTGAACCGTATCGTATTTAAGAGATGTATGGATATGAATGATCGTGCACTCCGTCATACTGTGATTGGACTTGGAAAACGTGTAGATGGTGTTCCAAGAGAAGATGGTTTCGTAATCACAGTTGCATCAGAGATTATGGCGATCCTTTGCCTTGCGGCGGATTTCAATGACTTGAAAGAGAGACTTGGCAGAATCATCGTTGCCTACAATTATCAGAATGAACCTGTAACAGCAAAGGATCTGAAGGCGGTTGGAGCTATGGCTGCACTCTTAAAAGATGCGATCAAGCCAAATATGATCCAGACATTAGAATATACACCTGCACTTGTGCATGGTGGTCCATTTGCAAATATCGCACATGGTTGTAACAGTGTAATTGCAACAAAGACAGCATTAAGGCTGGCAGATTATGTAATTACAGAGGCTGGCTTTGGGGCAGATCTCGGAGCAGAGAAGTTCTTTGATATCAAGTGCCGTATGAACGGACTGAAGCCGGATGCAGTTGTTCTGGTTGCAACCGTAAAGGCATTAAAGTACAACGGTGGTGTACCAAAGACAGAACTTGGACAGGAGAATCTGGAAGCATTAAAGAAAGGTATCGTGAACCTTGAAAAGCACATCGAGAATCTTCAGAAGTATCAGGTTCCGGTTGTTGTTACCTTAAATCGTTTCATCACAGATACAGATGCAGAGCTTACATTTGTTGAGAGATTTTGTAAAGACAGAGACTGTGACTTTGCACTTGCAAATGTATGGGAAAAAGGCGGTGAAGGTGGTATCGACCTTGCGAATGCTGTATTAAATACACTTGAGAACAAAAAGAGTAATTTCAAATTATTATATAAAGATGAGCTGTCGATCAAGGAAAAGATCTCCTGCATCGCAACAGAGATCTATGGTGCAGCAAATGTAACATACAGTTCGGAAGCAGAGCACGCGATCGCAAAGATCGAGGATATGGGATTTGGAAACTTTCCTGTATGTATGGCGAAGAATCAGTATTCTCTTTCGGACGATCCAAAGAAGCTTGGAAGACCGGAAGGATTTGATATTAATATCCGTGAAGTATATGTCAGTGCAGGTGCCGGCTTTGTGGTAGCAATCACAGGAACGATCATGACAATGCCTGGTCTGCCTAAGGTACCGGCTGCTGAAAATATCGGTGTAAATGATAATGGCGTAATCTGCGGATTATTCTAAGGAGGAATAGATCGAATATGGCTCAACTGATTGATGGAAAGGCAATTTCAAAACAGATAAAAGATGAATTAAAGGAGCAGGTAGCGGAACTTTCAGCTAAAGGCGTAAAGATTTGTCTGGCTGTTATTCAGGTAGGAAAGGATCCGGCATCTTCCGTATATGTCGGTAATAAGAAAAAAGCATGTGCTTATATCGGTATTGATTCCCTGTCTTATGAACTCCCGGAGGAGACGACAGAGGAAGAACTGTTAGCTCTGATCGACAAGTTGAATAAGGACGATACCGTAAACGGTATTCTGGTACAGCTTCCGGTGCCGAAGCATATTGATGAGGACAAGATCATTAAAGCAATCTCACCGTTAAAGGATGTTGATGGCTTCCATCCGATGAGTGTTGGAGTCTTAAGCATCGGTCAGCCGGGATTTGTATCCTGTACACCGGCTGGTGTGATCCAACTCTTAAAGCGTTCCGGAATTGAGATTGCAGGAAAAGAATGTGTCGTGATCGGCAGAAGTAATATCGTAGGAAAGCCGATGGCTATGTTGTTGTTACGGGAGAACGGAACGGTTACGATCTGTCACTCAAAGACAAAAAATCTGAAAGAGGTATGCAGGCGTGCGGATATTCTTGTGGTTGCGATCGGCAGACCGAAGATGATCGATGCGTCTTATATCAAAGAGGGTGCAATTGTAATTGATGTTGGAATACACAGAGATGAGAATAACAAATTATGTGGTGATGTTGATTTTGAATCAGCAAGCAAGGTTGCGGGAGCCATCACACCTGTACCGGGTGGAGTTGGTCCTATGACGATCGCAATGCTTATGCATAATTGTGTAGATTCGATCAATATAAAATAACCTGAGGAAAGAATATATATGAAAGTATTGATGGTATCATTAGGCTGCGATAAAAACCTTGTGGACAGTGAGGTAATGCTCGGACTTCTGCATAAGGCAGGACATGAGATCACAAATGATGAACATGAGGCAGAGGCAGTTGTTATCAATACCTGTGCATTTATCAAAGATGCGCAGGAAGAAAGTATTAATACAATAATAGAATACGGAGAACTGAAGAAGACAGGCTCATTAAAGAAGCTGATCGTTACCGGCTGTCTGTCACAGCGGTATAAAGATGATATTCTTGCAGAACTGCCGGAGATCGATACGATCGTCGGGGCAGCAAATTACGATGCGATCGTAGAAGCAATCGGTTCCGATGAGGAACATTCCTTTGTTACGGATATCAATTATATGCCGGAGGCAGTTGGCGGACGTATCGTTACGACCGGAGCATCTATGGCATATCTGAAGATTGCAGAGGGCTGTTGTAAAATGTGTACCTACTGTGCGATCCCATATATCAGAGGAAAGTACAGAAGTATTCCGATGGAGCAGCTTTTGGCTTCTGCAAAAGAGCTTGCTGCACAGGGAGTAAAAGAATTGATTCTTGTTGCACAGGAAACAACACTCTATGGAGTGGATCTGTACGGAGAAAAGACACTTCCAAAATTATTACATGAACTCTGTAAGATAGAAGAAATCCAATGGATACGGTTAATGTACTGTTATCCGGAGGAGATCACGGACGGACTGATTGATACGATCGCAGAGGAAGAAAAGGTCTGCCATTATCTCGATATACCGATCCAGCACTCGGAAGATCCTGTATTAAGACGCATGGGAAGACATACCTGTAAAAAGGATATTGTGGAACTTATCGCGAAGCTTCGTATGCGGATTCCAGATATTGCGATCCGTACGACTCTGATCGCAGGTTTTCCGGGCGAGACGGAAGCAGACCATGAAGCTCTTATGGAATTTGTAAATGAGTCAGAATTTGACCGCCTGGGTGTGTTTACATATTCACCGGAGGAAGGAACACCTGCTGCATCATTTCCGGATCAGATTGAAAATGAGGTTGCAGAAAAATGGCGGGATGATATAATGGCATTGCAGCAGGAAGTATCATACGACAAGAATCAGGAACTTCTTGGTAAGATACTTACAGTACTGATCGAAGGATATGTTGCAGAAGATGATGTATATGTCGGAAGAGCCTACCGGGACGCGCCGGATGTAGATGGTATGGTATTTGTTGATGCACCGTATGAACTGATGTCCGGTACCTTTGTACAGGTTCGGATCACAGATGCAAATGAATATGATCTGACAGGGGAGATGATAGAATGAATTTACCAAACAAATTAACAATTCTGAGAGTTATAATGATTCCGTTTTTTATTGTATTCATGTATCTTGATTTTGCTGCGGCAAAATGGATCGCGCTTGGTATCTTTATCGCGGCAGCGATCACGGATACATTAGACGGCCAGATCGCAAGAAGATGTAATCTGGTCACAACATTTGGAAAATTCATGGATCCGTTAGCAGATAAGCTTCTGGTATGTTCTGCAATGATCGCACTGGTCGATCAGGAACGGATTCCGGCATGGATTGTTATTATTATTATTGCAAGAGAATTTATCATCAGTGGATTCCGGCTGATCGCGGCAGAAAAGGGTGTCGTTATTGCAGCCGGTATATGGGGCAAATTAAAGACTGTTGTTCAGATGGTCATGGTTTGTTTTCTGATCGGTAATCTTGGTGGAAAAGTGATTTTTGTGATTGAGCAGGTACTGATTTATGCAGCACTTGTCTTAACGATTATTTCACTGATTGATTATCTTGTATCGAATAAGGATGTCCTGAAAGATTAAATAAATGTTATGCAGTTCTGAATGACTAACTACAGAACAGACAATTATGGGGAAAGTGGGGTATTTTCTGACAATTAATTCCACTTTCCCCTTTTGTTTTTTAAGTAATAATAACAGGGATGTTCGATTGTTAAAAAGTGCTGAAAAAACTGTGTCGTAATGATAATTTTACTTGAAATAAATTCGTAAAGGCTTTACAATAAAATCGGCATAAATTTGGAATTACTTTTATGTAACTCCTAAAAATAAATTTAATGGAGGGCTAGAAATGAGCAACAAACTCACCCTGTCAGCAAGCGATAGAATTAATGCATTGCTTGATGACGCAAGCTTTGTTGAAATCGGTGCTTATGTGAAAGCAAGAAATACTGATTTTAACATTCAGGATAAGGATACTCCAAAAGATGGTGTTATCACCGGATATGGTGTTATCAATGGCAATTTAGTGTATGTATACAGTCAGGACGCTAAAGTTTTAGGCGGTTCTGTTGGTGAAATGCATGCAAAGAAGATTGCAAAAATTTATGATATGGCTATGAAGATGGGTGCACCTGTCATCGGTATGATCGACTGTGCAGGACTCAGACTTCAGGAAGCTACAGATGCACTGAATGCATTTGGTGAAGTATATGGCAAACAGGTTATGGCTTCTGGTGTTATTCCTCAGATCACAGCTGTTTTTGGTGCATGTGGTGGTGGCGCTTCCCTTGTTCCATCATTATCAGACTTCACTTTCATGACAAAAGAAGGTGCAAAGTTATTTGTAAATTCTCCAAATGCTTTAGCAGAGAACAACATTACAAAGTTAGATACTTCTGCTGCTGAGTATGTAAGTGAGAATACAGCAAATGTAGATGGTGTATTTGAGACAGAAGAAGAATTACTTGGTATGATTCGTGCACTGGTTGAAGTTCTTCCAAGCTGCAATCTGGATGACAAGGAAGCTTCTACAAATGACAATCCAAACAGAATTATCCCAAATCTTGATTCTTACAAGAACGATCCAAGAGCAGTGATCCAGAATATCGCTGATGATTCTCTTGTACTTGAGATGAAGAAAGATTATGCAGGAGATGTAGTTACTGCTCTGATCCGTATGGATGGCATCACAGTTGGCTGTGTTGGTAATCAGGAAGATACGATCACAACAGCAGGTGCATATAAGGCAGAAGAATTTGTTGATTTTTGTGATGCATTTAACATTCCTGTTCTTACACTTGTAAATGTAACAGGCTTTGCTGCAACAGTTGAAGAAGAGAAGACTATCTCAAAGGCTCTTGCAAAGCTTACAAATGCATATGCAGATGCAACAGTTCCAAAGGTTACAGTTGTCATGGACAAGGCTTATGGAACAGCATATACAGTTATGAACTCCAAGGCAATCGGAGCTGATATGGTATATGCATGGCCAGATGCGGTGATCGGTACTATGGATCCTGAGATGGCAGTTAAGATCATGTATGAAGATGAGCTTGCAGCAGCAGATGACAAGCTTGCATTCATCAAGGAAAAGAAAGCAGAATACATCGCAGCGCTTTCAGGAGCAGCGTCAGCAGCATCCAGAGGATATATCGATGATATCATCGAGCCTGATGCTACAAGAAAGAGAGTAATCGCAGCGTTCCAGATGCTCCTTTCAAAGGAAGAGATGAGACCTTACAAGAAGCACAGTACAATATAAAAGGAGTGACAACTAAATGAAGAAAAAATTATTATTAATAGTTTCTATGTTAGCTGTTACTTTTATGTTTGCCGGATGTAGTGCTTCTGATGATAACGGAGTAAAATTTGCTTATAACGACCAGGAGATCGCGCAGGTAGCAAAAGATGCCTGTGAGACATATCAGAAATATGCAAGCGCAGATGAAACCTATAACTATGTTGTAGAAGCAGGCGAAGATGCTGGAGTTTCTGAAAATGAGATCGAAGCAGTTAAATCATTCCGTAACATCGGAGATGAGTGCGGTGAGTTTAAAGATTTTACAGGTGAATACAAGATTACAGAGTCAGAAGGGAATGTAATCGTAACTCTTTATGCTGACTGTGAAAAAAAGGAAGCATTGGTCAAGGTAACATTTGTAGACAACAGTGCAACATATAACTTACAAAGATATCAGTTAATGAATCAGTATGGTTACAGTGAGGAAGAAGCTGATGAGGCGCTTTCTTCACAGGGTATGTATCCATATAAGTCAACTGATGTCGAGATTGCAGCAAACATGACATTTGAAGATAAGATGAAAGCAGCCGGAACCAATACTTTGATCGGTATGGCAACTGTATTCTGTGTTCTTATCTTTATATCATTTATCATCTATCTGTTAAGATTTGTTCCTGGTTTCTTTGATAAAGAAGCAAAAGCAGCCAAGAAGGCAGCCAAAAAAGCAGCAGAAGCATCTAAGACAGAATCTGTTGCTGAGACAAAGGCAGAAGATACAGGATCTGCACCGGCAGGTCAGATCGTTGACATCGTTAAGACAGAAACAGGTGAAAGCGTAATGAATGATTCTGAGCTGGTCGCAGTTATTACAGCCGCAGTTGCTGCTGCATCAGCAGGACAGAATGCATATACAACGTATCCAAGCAAAGATAAGCTTGTGACACGTCCAATCAGACGTATTAAGAGATAATAATAGGAGGATATATCGATGAAGAATTATAGAATTACAGTAAATGGTACATCATATGATGTTTCAGTTGAAGAATTAGCAGGTGGCGTTGCCCCTGTAGCAGCACCAGTTGCAGCAGCTCCTGTAGCAGCACCGGCATCAGCAGCAGCTCCAGCACCGGCAGCTAAATCAGCCGGCGCAGGTTCCATTAAGGTTGCTTCCCCAATGCCTGGTAAGATACTTGATGTTAAGGCAAATGTTGGTGATGCAGTTAAGAAGGGACAGGTTATTCTGATCCTTGAAGCTATGAAGATGGAAAACGAAGTTGTTGCTCCAGAAGATGGTACAGTAGCAAGCATCGACGTTGCAGCAGGTGCAACTGTTGAAGCAGGAGACACATTAGCAACTCTGAACTAATGGGTACTTGTATAAATCTGATAGGAGGAACGACTAAATGAGTAGTATAGTTGACGTATTGTCAAATTTAGCGCATCAGACTGGTTTTGCAAGTCTTGACTGGAAAAACTACGTTATGATCCTTGTAGCGTTTGTTTTCATGTTCCTTGCAATTAAGTTTGGTTTTGAGCCACTTCTTCTGGTACCAATCTCATTTGGTATGTTACTTGTTAACATGTTTCCAGATATAATGGCAGAAGGCGGATTATTACATTACTTCTATATGTTAGATGAATGGAGTATCCTTCCTTCACTGATCTTCATGGGTGTTGGTGCCATGACAGATTTTGGTCCGTTGATCGCAAACCCTGCAAGCTTTCTTCTTGGAGCTGCAGCACAGTTCGGTATCTACGGCGCATATTTCCTTGCTTTCCTGATGGGATTCAATGGTAAGGAAGCAGCAGCTATTTCTATTATCGGTGGTGCAGATGGCCCTACATCTATCTTCCTTGCCGGTAAACTTGGAATGGGTGGTACATTACTTGGACCAATTGCAGTAGCAGCATATTCATATATGTCACTGGTTCCAATCATCCAGCCACCTATTATGAAAGCACTTACAACAAAGAAAGAGCGTCTGGTCAGAATGCCACAGCTCCGTCCTGTAACCAAGCTGGAAAAGATCCTTTTCCCTATCATCGTTACAGTTGTAGTTGTTCTGATCCTTCCTACAACAGCACCACTGGTTGGTATGCTGATGTTGGGTAATTTGTTCCGTGAGTGTGGTGTTGTAAAACAGCTTACAGAGACAGCATCCAATGCTATGATGTATATCGTAGTTATCTTACTTGGTACATCTGTTGGCGCAAGTACAAGTGCAGAAGCATTCTTAAAGCTCAGTACTTTAAAGATCGTTTTTCTCGGTCTGATCGCATTTGCATTCGGTACAGCAGCCGGTGTATTATTTGGTAAGTTAATGTGTCTGGTAACAAAGGGTAAGGTTAACCCGCTGATCGGTTCAGCCGGTGTATCTGCCGTACCTATGGCAGCCAGAGTTTCTCAGAAGGTAGGTTCCCAGTATGATCCTACGAACTTCCTTCTGATGAATGCAATGGGACCAAATGTTGCAGGTGTTATCGGTACAGCAGTTGCAGCAGGAACATTCCTTGCAATCTTTAATGTACAGTAATGATCATAATCATATGAGAATATATTCAGGAGGTTCGAAATGGCAGAAAAGAAACCGGTTAAGATTACCGAAACTGTATTACGTGATGCGCATCAGTCACTGATCGCTACCCGTATGACAACAGAACAGATGCTTCCAATCGTTGATAAGATGGATAAGGTTGGATATCATTCTGTTGAGTGCTGGGGTGGTGCTACATTCGATGCATGTCTCAGATTCCTTAAGGAAGATCCATGGGAGAGACTTAGAAAATTAAGAGATGGTTTTAAGAATACAAAGCTTCAGATGTTATTCAGGGGTCAGAACATTCTTGGTTACCGTCATTATGCAGATGATGTGGTTGAATATTTTGTTCAGAAGTCAATCGCAAATGGTATTGATATTATCAGAATTTTCGACTGCTTAAATGATATCAGAAACCTTGAAACTTCTGTTAAGGCATGTAACAAGGAAAAAGGTCATGCACAGGTTGCGCTTTCCTATACATTAGGCGATGCCTACACACTTGATTATTGGAAAGATATGGCTAAGAGAATTGAGGATATGGGTGCAGATTCTATCTGCATCAAGGATATGGCAGGTCTTCTTGTTCCATATAAGGCAACAGAGCTTGTTCAGGCATTAAAGGAAGGTTCTTCTCTTCCGCTCCAGATTCATACACATTATACATCAGGTGTTGCGTCCATGACATATCTGAAGGCTGTTGAAGCAGGATGCGATATCATTGATACCGCAATTTCACCATTAGCACTTGGTACAAGCCAGCCTGCAACAGAGGTTATGGCTAAGACATTTGAAGGTACACCTTATGATCCCGGATTTGATCAGAATCTTCTTGCTGAGATTGCTGATTACTTCAGACCATTAAGAGAAGAATGGATCAAGTCCGGTCTTCTGAATCCAAAGGTTCTTGGTGTTAATGTTAAGACATTATTATATCAGGTGCCTGGTGGTATGTTATCAAACCTTGTATCACAGTTAAAGGAAATGAATGCAGAAGACAAATTCGAGCAGGTTCTGGAAGAAGTTCCTAGAGTTCGTAAAGACTTTGGTGAACCACCTCTTGTTACACCATCCAGCCAGATCGTTGGTACTCAGGCTGTATTAAATGTTGTTACAGGTGAGAGATACAAGATGTGTACAAAAGAGGCAAAGGCTTTGGTTGCTGGCGAGTATGGTCAGTCTGTAAAGCCTGTTGATCCAGAAGTTAGAAAGAAAGTAATCGGCGATCAGAAGCCTATTACATGTCGTCCTGCTGATCTTCTTGAGAACGAGCTTGGTAAGATCGAGAAAGAAATGATCCAGTATAAGGAACAGGATGAAGATGTATTAACATATGCATTGTTCCCACAGGTTGCTGTTGATTTCTTCAAGTTAAGAGAAGCAAAGAAGACAAAGGTTGATGCAACACTTGTAAACAAAGAGGATAAGGCATATCCGGTATAAGATTATAAAGTGTTATGTCGTTTGAAAAATGACATATGCAGGTATACTATGGGAAGAGCAGACTGGAAGTATCCGGTCTGTATCTTCCCATGTTTATATCATGAATTTTGTTATCTGTCAGATATGGCGGAGACCGGGGATTGTTTTGTGTAGAGGTCTATGGAAGTATCATGAATAAGAAGAAATATGTAAACCGAAATTATCTTACAACAACGAGGATTATAGCGCTGGGCTTTCTGATCACAGTAATTGTAGGAACAATATTGTTGTCATTACCGATTGCATCTGTAACCGGAACATGGACGGATCTTCTGACGGCTGGTTTTACATCGACGACATCGGTATGTGTGACAGGACTGGTAGTCGTTGATACATTTTCCTATTGGAGTTTGTTTGGTAAATGTGTGATTTTGATTTTAATTCAGATTGGTGGACTTGGTATTGTCTCAATCATCACATTGTTTATGTTGTTATTAAGAATGAAGATAACTTTGAAAAGTACGATGCTGTTACAGGATGCATTTAATCTGAACAGCAAACAGGGGCTTTTGAAGTTTACGATAAAGGTAATAAAGGGGACTTTTCTGATCGAAGGAATCGGAGCTTTTATTTACGGTTTTTATTTTTGTAGAGAATATGGTTTTTTAAAAGGAATCTGGTTTTCGATATTTCATGCGATTTCTGCATTTTGTAATGCAGGCATTGATATAATGGGTGCAGACAGCCTGATATCTTATCATTCCAACCTTCTGATGATGCTTAATACTTCATTATTGATCATCATGGGTGGAATCGGTTTTATTGTATGGTGGGATATGGTTGAAGCGTTTCGGAGAATCCGTACAAAGAAATGCAGCATTCGGTCTGCATGGAATGGAGTTCATTTACAGACAAAGATAGCTGTCTTTATGACATTACTGTTACTGTTCGGTGGTACTTTTATTATCTATTTATTTGAACGATCGAATCCGGCTACGCTTGGCAGATTATCCGAAAAAGATCGCGTATTAAATGCTTTCTTTCAGTCGGTAACACTTCGTACGGCAGGATTTGCTGCTGTACCGCAGGCGGCACTTCGACCTGTAACGGCTTTCTTTGGTGTGCTGCTCATGATGATCGGTGGTTCACCGGTTGGAACGGCTGGCGGAATGAAGACGGTAACGATCGCGGTTATTTTCTTTACTTTTGCAGCCATGATCAGGAACCATGAGGATACGGAGGTCTTTAAAAGAAGCATTCCTGTATCCGTTGTAAAAAAAGCAGTAGCGATCGTATTCTTAAGCATGAGTACGATATTTATTATGACGATATTATTGCTGGCTACGAATGGTGTAAATCTGCTGGATGCCCTGTATGAGGTGGCGAGTGCTGTATGCACAGTAGGTTTATCCAGAAATCTGACACCTGTTTTGAATACGGCAGGCAAGATCATCATTATGCTCTGTATGTATATCGGACGAGTTGGACCGATATCAATGGTAGTAGCATTTAATACACAGAATGGAAAACATCGACTTCTACATTATCCGGAAGAAGATGTGATCGTTGGATAGGAGTAGAATATGAAGAAATCATTTGCAGTAGTAGGGCTTGGACGATTTGGAACGAATGTTGCCCTTACTTTGATGGAATCCGGTGCGCAGGTTCTGGCGATCGACAGCAACCCTGAATGTGTGAAACGAATCTCATCCCAGGTTACCTGTGCGGTGACGATCAATGTATGTGAAACAGAGAGCCTGAAAGAAGCAGGACTTGAAAATATGGATGGTGTTGTGGTGGCAATGGGTAATAATCTGGAAGCCAGTGCAATGACGATCATAACAGCAAAGGAACTGGGAGTACCTTATATTCTCGCAAAATCAAACAGTGATGAAGCTGCAAAGATCCTGTCCAAAATTGGGGCAGATAAAGTTATATATCCGGAAAAGGATGCAGGAATCAGTGTTGCCAGAAAACTTTTATGCAGTAACTTTTTAGAGTTCTTTGAAATTTCGGATAACATAAATGTGGCGGAAATCTCAGTTCGACCGGAATGGGTAGGAAAAACATTGAAAGAACTTGATTTCAGAAGAAGTTATAATATGAATATCATACTGGTGAAGGAGAATGGACGTTCAATCGACCATATCACACCGGATCTGCAGTTGAAAGAAAGTTATAAGCTTTTGGTGACGATATCAGATGAAGGCTTAAAGAGGATGATGCAATGAAGAAAATATTAGTGGCCGGCGGTGGTGCGGCTGGCATGATGGCGGCGATCACAGCGGCAGAAAATGGCTGCAAAGTTGTATTATTTGAAAAAAACGACCGTTTGGGAAAGAAACTGTTTATTACAGGTAAGGGAAGATGCAATCTGACAAATGCAGGGGATGCAGATCGTTTTTTTCAGTCAGTGACAACAAACAGCAAATTCATGTACAGCCCATTTTATACATTCGATAATCAGATGACGATTGATTTCTTTGAGAAACTCGGACTAAAGACAAAGGTAGAACGTGGAGATCGTGTATTCCCGGTCAGTGATCATTCATCAGATGTGATCGGGGTATTAAAAACGAAATTAAAACGGAATCCGGCAATCACAGTAGAGCTTCAGACGGAAGTACAGAAGCCTATCATCGAAGATCAGGTTGTAAAGGGAGTACAGATCAAAAATGCACACGGAAAAAAAGATGTGTATGGAGATGCAGTCATCATAACTACCGGAGGAATATCATATCCGCTTACCGGTTCGACCGGAGATGGCTATCGTTTCGCAGAGAGTTCCGGTCATACGATCAAAGAACCCTTACCATCACTTGTTCCATTTGAATTAAAAGATGAATTTTGTAGGGATCTTATGGGATTGTCGTTAAAAAATGTAGAGCTTGTGATAAAATGCGGTAAGAAGTGCCTGTTTGAAGAACAGGGAGAGTTGTTATTTACACATTTTGGTATCAGCGGTCCTCTGGTAATAAAGGCATCTGCATATCTTCATAAATATCTGGAGAGGGAGATCAGTCTGTATATTGATCTGAAGCCAGCAATGACGGAAGAAATGCTGGATGATCGTATCCTTCGGGATTTTGCAAAATATACGAATAAAGATTTTCATAATTCCCTTGGTGATCTTCTTCCTGTCAAATTGATCGATGTAATAGTGAAGCGTTCAGGAATTGATCCGTACAAAAAAGTGAATTCGATCACAAAGGAAGAACGGAAGAACTTAGTTACTGTACTTAAACATTTTACACTTTCATTTCAAGGGCTTCGCGGTTTTGATGAGGCAATCATCACAAAAGGCGGTGTCAATGTAAAAGAGGTTGATCCATCAACCATGCAGTCGAAACTTGCAGATCACCTGTATTTTGCAGGCGAGGTTCTGGATGTAGATGCACTGACAGGTGGATTTAATCTGCAGATTGCATGGTCAACCGGATATCTTGCCGGACTGGCTTGTTCAGAAGAAAATAAATAAAGTAAATGGAGAAAAGGAGAGAAAAAATGAATATAGCAATTGACGGACCTGCAGGAGCAGGAAAAAGTACAATCGCAAAATTAGTAGCAGGAAAACTTGGATATATCTATGTAGATACCGGAGCAATGTATCGTGCAGTTGCACTTGCATTATTAAATGCAAAGACAGATGTAACGGATGTAGATGCAGTTGCAAAAGAGATCGCAGGGATCGAGATTACGATCTGTTATGAAGATCATGCACAGCAGGTGTATCTGAACGGGGAGAATGTAACCGGAAGTCTCAGAAAAGAAGAAGTAGGAAATATGGCATCCAAGTCATCAGCAATTCCGTGTGTAAGAGAAAAACTGTTAGACCTTCAGAGAAAGCTTGCAAGAGAAAATAATGTTGTTATGGATGGCCGTGATATCGGTACTAATATTCTGCCAAATGCAGAAGTAAAGATCTATCTGACAGCTTCTTCTGCAGTTCGTGCGAAGAGAAGATATGATGAACTGACAGCAAAGGGTGAAACACCGGATATCAGTAAGATCGAAGCAGATATTATTACAAGAGACAAACAGGATATGGAACGGCCAATCGCACCGTTAAAGCAGGCAGAAGATGCTGTATATCTTGACAGTTCTGATCTGAGTATTGATGAGGTCGTAACAAAGATTATCAGTATTGCAGAAAAATAAAACCGGAGCATAGAGAGAATATGGAAATAATACTAGCGAAGTCAGCGGGATTCTGTTTTGGAGTGCAGCGTGCAGTAGATACAGCTTATAAAGAAGCAGGGAAAGAACATGTGTATACCTATGGCCCGATCATTCATAATGAAGAAGTGATCGAAGATCTGCGAAAAAAAGGAATTTCCGTTATCAATGATCTTGCCGGACTTGATCAGCTGGACGATGGAACCGTTATCATCCGCTCACATGGAGTACCAAAAGATGTTATGGATCGGCTGGAAACCAGACATATCAATGTGGTAGATGCTACCTGCCCATTTGTGAAAAAAATCCACACGATAGTACAGGATGAGAGCAAAAAAGGAAACCGTATTATTATTGTAGGGAACAAAGATCATCCGGAAGTTGAGGGGATAATTGGCTGGTGTGAGACTGAAACATATACGGTACAGAGTGTTTCAGAAGCGGAAAATTTAGTGAAAAACATAGAAAATGAGCCGGATTTTGAGCAAATTAACTTTAGTTTAGTATCACAGACAACCTTTAATAAGAATAAATTTAAAGATATTGTTGATATTATTCGAAAAAAATTGTATAATGTGTTTGTTCATGAGACAATCTGTAATGCAACGGCAGTTCGACAGACAGAAGCGAGGAATATTGCAAAGACTGTAGATGCCATGATCGTTATAGGTGGTCGAAACAGTTCTAATACTCAGAAGCTATATGATATTAGTAAACAAGAATGTGAGAATACTTACTATATACAGACACTCGTTGATTTGGATTTGACTACTTTTGAATCCGTTAGTAGGGTAGGTATTACTGCGGGGGCATCTACCCCAAATTATATTATTAAGGAGGTTCATAGTAGCATGGCAGAGTTAAGTTTTGAACAGATGTTAGAAAATGATGAAAGCAAGGCGTCAATCAGACAGGGAGAGATTATCGACGGAACAATTATCGGTGTTAAGCCGGATGAGATCGTAGTTGATATCAAGTATAAGTCAGACGGTATTATTACCAGAAATGAATATACAAATACTCCAAACGCTGATTTAACAGAATTGGTAAAAGTTGGGGATCCAATTACTGTTAAGGTAATCAAGACAAATGATGGCGAAGGACAGGTTGCACTTTCATATAAGAGAGTTGCAGCAGAAAAAGTAAATGAGAAATTAGAAGAAGCATTTAACAATGGCGATATCCTTACAGGTAAGGTTGTACAAGTTGTAAATGGCGGATTAAATGTTCTTTACGAGGAGACAAGAATCTTCATTCCAGCAAGTCTTGTATCTGATGTATATGAAAAGAATCTTGATAAATACTTAGATCAGGATATTGAATTCCAGCTTACAGAGTTCAATCCTAAGAAGAGAAGAATCATTGGTAACAGAAAGAAACTGATCGTTGAAAGAAAAGCTGCAGCTGCGAAAGAATTATTTGAAAAGATTGAAGTTGGCATGACAGTAGAAGGTACTGTAAAGAATGTAACTGATTTCGGTGCATTCATTGACCTCGGTGGTGCTGACGGACTTCTTCATATTTCAGAGATGTCATGGGGAAGAGTAGAAAGCCCTAAGAAGATGTTTAAGGTTGGTGATACTGTTAAGGCATTCATCAAGGACATCAATGGTGACAAGATCGCATTAAGCTTAAAGTTTGATGAAACAAATCCATGGTTACATGCAGAAGAGAAATATGCAGTTGGAACAGTTGTAAAAGGTAAGATTGCACGTATGACTGACTTTGGTGCATTTGTTGAATTAGAGCCAGGTGTTGATGCATTACTTCATGTTTCACAGATTTCATATGATCATGTTGCAAAGCCAGAAGATGTATATAAGATTGGTGACGAGATTGAAGCTAAAGTTGTTGACTTCAAGCCGGAAGAGAAGAAGATCAGCCTGAGTGTAAAGGCATTACTTCCAGTTCCGGAAGAGACAGAGGAAACTGCTGAAACTTCGGTAGAAGAGTAATCAAAAGGATATATCAAAATGTAAAAATACCCACTGTTGAATATCATCAGTGGGTATTTTACTGTTTTATGTACTTGGCATTTTGTTCTGTATTCCTGCTTTTGCGGGCGTCCCCAGGATTTATTTGATCTGCTTCAAGATATTGAGAAGATATTCTTTTAGCTGGAGTCTGTTATTGATAAAATCATCATCCAGTTCAATATATCCATCCTTATCAGTATGTTTATATTTGAATATATGTGGCTGCTTGAATTTGTTCTGCCGGATGAACACGCCTGCTTTTAAGGTGTATGCAGTTTCCGGACGAGCTTTTTCTTTATAAGCACTTTCTACATAACAGGCAACATCCTTATGTATGGCAGTCTGCTCTAATGGCAGATAAAAATAATTTTTATAATCCTTATAAAAATATTTCAGAGTATCACGGATGACTGGGATTTCAATCAGTACTGTTTTGTCTTTACCTGAAATATGTATATCATTATAGATGGTATCAAATGGAATTGCAAGCATTCCAGTCTGTACGCGAATCATAAAATGTGTATCAGTACAGGAGGTTTCCGATATCTCAAATTCACCATCAAAGAATGAAGTAAGGGTAAGGACACCTGATACAAAAAAAAGACCATAGATATCATCTTTGTTATGAGACAGGAGCATATCAAGCAAGTGTGTATCTTTTGTATTTAAGTAGTCATAATAGGCATCGATCAGAAGACCACCGGAGTGAAATTCATCTCGTTCCATTCCCATGGCTGATTCCAGCGCAGATTGTTTCATGGAATCCATTTGAAGTGATTTTTTGTACTTTCTTATTTTTCGATAGACATCAATACTTGTTATGGAATCAAAAGATATTTCCTGTCGAAACTGTCTGCATTTTTCTTTTATATACGGAAGATCAAAAGTATCGCCATTATATGTAACCAGATATTTATAATGGAATAATACCTCGCGGAAAGCAGCAAGAATCTTTGGCTCGGAACAGCCATCGTCATTGAATAACAAGGTGATGCGGAACTGTTCATTATTTATAATCGTTCCATATCCGATTAGATAAAGATCTGACCGCGCAGCGCTTAATCCGGTTGTCTCGATATCAAAGAACAGATATTGATCCGGCTTTTCTTTCATCCAGCTTAGTTTAATCGAAGAAAGCGGCATTGCATAATCATATTGAATCATAGTATAGAACCTCAAATATAAAATATTGTAATAACTTAGAATGGAATCTAATCAAATTTATAATGTGTAACGTAAAATGCATCGAATTGTAAAGCGCATCTCCATGTGCGAATATAAATCGGATAATCTCATAATATGCCCACAGGTTCAAAAAATCAATCAGATATTTCCATAATGAAAAAACTGTGTTATACTTGGCATAGTAAAATTTGGAGAAATATTATTATGATAGCATATATTTCAGGAGCGCTTGTCAGTACAGGAGAGAATTATATAGTAATCGATAACCACGGAATGGGGTATCGGATCTTTGTATCTGGTAAATTCCTTGAGCATATTCCAACATATGGAACACAGATCAAAGTATATACACACATGTATATACGAGAAGATGAGTTAACATTATATGGTTTTCTTTCAGAAGAAGAATTATCTGTATTTCGTATATTGATCGGTATCAGTGGGGTAGGTCCGAAGGTTGCTATGGCAATTCTTACAGCTCTTACGATCCGGGAGCTTCAACTTGCGGTGATATCAGAGGATACCAAGACGATATCAAAGGCAAATGGTGTAGGTGCTAAAGGCGCATCAAGGATCATACTGGAATTAAAAGATAAGTTGAAGATGAAAGACATGATGGATGCAGCCTATGAGCAGTCGTTCGTGCAGGACACACAAGATATAAATGTAGCAAGAGATGCGATTCTTGCACTTGTAAATCTTGGCTATTCGAATTCGGAAGCAGCACTTGCCGTAAAAAAGATCGGTGACACCAGTCAGATGGATACGGAAGCAATATTAAAGGCAGCATTAAAGAAATTAATATAAAAAACGGATACAGGTGGACATAGTGGGCAGAATTATTTCAACAGAAGCAGATATAGAAGAATTAAATAGCGAATATAGTCTGAGACCAAAGTATCTGAATGAATATATTGGACAGAATAAAGTAAAAGAGAATCTTAAGATTTTTATAGAGGCGGCAAAAAGAAGAAATGAACCATTAGATCATTTGCTTTTATATGGCCCGCCGGGACTTGGCAAAACAACATTAGCGTCTATTGTTGCAAATGAGATGGGAGTCAATATCAAGATCACATCAGGACCGGCAATCGAAAAGCCGGGAGAACTGGCAGCTATTTTAAATAATCTGTCAGAAAATGATATTTTATTTATTGATGAGATTCACAGATTAAACAGTCAGGTAGAGGAAGTCTTATATCCTGCAATGGAGGATTTTGCGATCGATGTAGTGATCGGTAAAGGTGCAGGAGCAAGATCAATCCGTTTGGATCTTCCAAAATTTACATTGATCGGAGCAACTACAAGAGCCGGTATGCTGACAGCACCGCTTCGTGACCGCTTTGGCATGGTTGATCGACTGGAATTCTATTCGCCGGAGGAATTGAAACAGATTGTAATACGGTCTGGAGATGTACTTGGTGTAGAGACGGATGATGCAGGAGCCCTTGAAATTGCGAAACGATCCAGAGGAACACCAAGACTTGCCAATCGTCTGTTAAAGAGATGCAGGGATTTTGCACAGGTATGCCATAATGGCTGTATTGATTATGAGGTTGCAAAGATTGCACTGGATAAGCTTGAGGTCGATTCTATGGGACTCGACAACACGGATCGTAACATATTAATGACGATGATAGAGAAGTTCGGAGGAGGTCCGGTAGGACTTGATACGCTGGCTGCTGCCATTGGTGAAGATTCCGGTACGATCGAAGATGTATATGAACCATATTTGATAAAAAATGGCTTTATCAACCGGACACCGAGAGGAAGGGTGGTAACCGAACGATGCTATAAGCATTTCGGACTGGATGCATTTATCGAGTAGATCAGCAGAATCGCAGAATCCGTGTAAGAGCTGAATAACAGAAAAATAATACCTGAATGATACAGGTAAAACAAATATAAAAGAAATAAAATGAACAATATAAAGGAGGAGAATCATGTCACAGAAAAATGATATCCCGGTGGTTATTAATAATAAAGTATATACATTGAGCGGATTTGAAAGTGAAGAATATCTCCAGAATGTGGCGTCTTATATCAATAGCAAAATTCAGGAATGCCAGTCTTCTGAAAGTTACCGTCGTTTTAATGCAGAATATCAGAGTGTATTACTTGCACTTAATATTGCAGACGATTACTTCAAAGCAAAGCTTCAGGTAAATCAGATGCTGACAGAGGATGATGATAAGGACAAACAGATCTATGACCTCAGACATGAAGTGATCGAGACTCAGATCAAATATGAATCTGCGCAGAAAATGGTTGATGAATATAAAGAAAAAGTCAATGATCTGCAGAGAGAAATAATTAAGTTGGAAGCAGAAAATAATGTTAAATAGACCTGAGATTTTAGCTCCGGCAGGCTCTATGGATGCACTGAAGGCTGCTGTAAATGCAGGTGCTGATGCATGCTATGCCGGAGGCGATATGTTCAGTGCCCGTGCATTTGCCGGAAATTTTGATACAACAGAATTACTGGAAGCAATTGATTACTGCCATATTCATAATGTGAAATTATATATGGCAGTTAATACTTTGCTCAAAAATAGTGAAATGAAGGAGCTGGTTTCCTATATTGATCCATTTTACAGAGAGGGTGTAGATGGAATCATTGTACAGGATGTCGGGGTCATAAGAAGTCTTTCACAGGCATATCCGGATCTGCCGCTGCATGGAAGTACACAGATGAGCATATGTAGTACTTACGGGGCAGAATTTCTTAAAAATCTTGGGCTGACAAGATTTGTTCCTGCCAGGGAATTATCCTTAAAAGAAATAAAAACAATAAAAGAAGCAGTTGATATCGAGATTGAGACATTTGTACATGGTGCAATGTGCTTCTGTTATTCAGGAAAATGTCTGATGAGCAGTTTTGCAGGCGGCAGAAGCGGTAATCGTGGACGTTGTGCACAGCCATGCAGAAAGGAATATAACAGCAGAAAGTTTAATCATGAATATGCACTCAGTATGAAGGATATGTGTACACTTGCAAATTTGCCACAGTTGATAGAGGCAGGGATAGATTCTTTTAAGATCGAGGGGAGAATGAAGAAACCGGAGTATGTCGCTGTGGCAGTTCATGCGTATTCTGAGATCACAGATGAATATATAAACGGATATGTGGATGAGAAACGGATCAAATATCATGCAGATCGGTTGATGGATATCTATAACCGTGGCGGCTTTTCTTCCGGCTATTATTATTTGAAGAATGGCAAGGAAATGCTTGCAAATAAGCGCCCGAATCATACCGGAACATTGATCGGTAAGGTGGAAGCTGTGGAAGCACCGCATGTATATATCCGTCTGGAATGTGGAATTCATGCAAAGGATATTCTGGAGATTCGTACCGGAACAGAACAGAATATTGAACTGACTTCAAACATAACAGCACAGGCCGGACAGAAGATCTGCCTGAATGCGAATAATCTTCGCCAGATCCAAAAAGACATGCAGGTCTATCGGACAAGAAATAATGCACTTATTGATGATATCAATGCAAGGTTTATACAGAAAGAAAAACAGACAGATATCTATGGTAAGGTGACAGCAAAGATTGGAGAGCCGATCACGCTGGAGCTGTTTTCAGGTGTGGATGATATCTCGGTAAAGGTGAGTGGAGAATGTGTGTCGCAGGCTGCAAAACGTCCGGTTGAGACAACACAGATCGTAGATAAGTTGTCAAAGACAGGTGGAACAGGATTTAACTTTTATCTTGAAGCGGAATGCGATGAGAATATCTTTATATCTCTTGGAAGCCTGAATGTATTAAGACGGGAAGCTGTTCACCAGTTGGAGCAGGCGTTGATCGGACGATACAAAAGGATGCTGCCGAATAATAAGAAATTGTCACATAACAGTCAGAAAGATATCTATAAGAAGCCAAAAGATCTTAAAGGTGATGCAGGTTGCTATGTATCGGTAAAGACAATGGAGCAGTTTCGAATTATTAATAATTATAAGTTTGTACGCCACATTGTTATTGATTATAATATAATGCGGGAAGCAGAAGTCGGAAAGATGAACAGTGATAAGAAAATCTATGTTGCATTTCCTGATATTTTGCGTGAAAACAGAAAACATAACATGAAAGATCTGTATTTTCTTTCCGGGATGTCAGACGGAATCTATATAAAGAATATTGATGAACTTGGGCTGCTTATAGAAAATGGGTATAAAGGTGCTGTTCTGTTAGATTCTTTTCTGTATGCATATAATGATGAAGCAATTCGCTTTTATAAAGATTTATTTGATAATGTAACATTTATTGGATCGGTAGAACTGACACATCAGGAAATAAAGGATCTTTGCACGGATACGGTAGAACGATTATATGGATATCAGCCGGTAATGATCACGGCACAGTGCTTTATCAATAATTATCTGGACGGCTGTGGTTATAACAGAAGCGAGTGCTTTTCGTTCCGGGATGAAAAAGGAAATCGTTTTTTCAGCGTAAATAATTGCAGGGATTGTTATTCTGTTATCTATAATGGTGTGCCAACAGATAATATGAAACAGTTGACAAATAACAGAAATACTGATATAACCAATGAATATTTGATTGATTTTACCATTGAATCAGAAGAACAGACAAAAAAGATCATGGATCGTCTGGAATGGATTCGTGATAATAAAGCTGATTTTGAAACTGATGAGATGGATTATACAAGAGGACACTATATAAAGGGTATTGAATAATGGCAACAATAATTACTGAAATTTCAAAATACTTGATTATATTTTTTATGCTTTTATATACGGTTAAATGTTTTACTGTCTTAAAGCCTGTAAGAAAGGATAAGAAGGAACATGCACTTAATGTACAGATATTTTATGTATTTATCATACATTTTCTGTGCTATCTGACTCTGTTTTTGAAATATAAAACAGTCAGTATCGTTATCTTTTATCTGTTGCAGATGATTGTATCGATCGTATATATGGTATCTTATCATGGAATATATAAGAAATCATCGAGACTGATCACGAATAACATGTCGTTTTTACTTTTGATCGGATACGTTATGCTGACCAGACTGGATTTTGATCTTGCTAAGAAGCAGTTTGCATTTGCTACGATCACGCTTGTGATCACTGCGTTTATTCCACTTGTTATCGTCAAGTGTAAGAATCTCAAGAACTGGGATATTTTCTATGCAGTTTTGGGAATTGGATTCCTAAGTACAGTCTTTGTTCCTTTTCTCGGAGTATCCAAATACGGTTCTACAAACTGGATTCAGATCGGTCCGATTTCTTTACAGCCTATGGAATTTGTGAAAATTATATTTGTCTTTTTCCTGGCAGGTGCGCTCGATAAGGCAAAGAACTTTAAGGATCTTATAAAGGTTACGGTTGTATCCGGGTTATTCATGCTGGTACTGGTTGCAGAAAAGGATCTGGGTGGTGCAGCTATATTTGTTATGATCTTTATTATGATGGTATATCTTGCAACACAGAAAACTGTGATATTGATCGGTGGACTTGGCGGTGCCGCTGTTCTTGCAACTGTTGGCTATATGTTATTTAAGAACAAGCTTAGTCATGTTACGACCCGAATCAACGCATGGCTGAATCCGTTCGCATATATCAACGATTCCGGATATCAGATCTGCCAGTCGTTATTTGCGATAGGATCTGGTGGAATGGAAGGCCGTGGACTTGGAAAAGGACTTCCGACAGCTATACCGGTTGCATCCAGTGATTTTATCTTTTCAGCAATTTGCGAAGAATTTGGTGTAATCTTTGCACTTTGTCTGATCCTTATGTATATCAGTTGCTTTATTTATTTTATTAATATTTCGATGAAGATAAGAAACACTTTTTATAAAAATGTAGCTTTTGGATTTACGATATGTTTTATATTCCAGACATTTTTAAATATTGGCGGTGTAACGAAGTTTATTCCATCTACCGGTGTGACGCTTCCACTTGTCAGTTATGGTGTAAGTTCAGTTGTGAGCACGTTATTCCTGTTTGGTATTATTCAGGGAATCTGTGTACTTGAAAATAATGGAGTTGGTGGCAATGAAGAACAAACGATCTACAAACAAAGCAATCATGAAGAAGTATTCTCAGGGGAGTAGAGAAGAAATTGAAAAAAAGAAAAATGACAAAAAGAATGTTCCTGTACTTATAGTGACGTATTTTGTTGTCTTTATCTTTATCGGAATGATGGCGCACCTGATCAAATATGTAATCGTGGATTCTGATTCCGATATCGCAAATTCATATAATAAGAGACAGAATCTGTATGCAGAAACAGTTATTAAAGGACAGATCATTTCGGATGATGGAGTTGTTCTTGCAGAGACAAAGACAGATGATGATGGAAACGAAACAAGAGTTTATCCATACAGCAATATGTTTGCACATGCAGTCGGATATGACAGCAATGGACAGGCAGGTCTTGAGATGGTGTCAAATTATTATTTATTGACTTCGAATCAGAATATTATATACCGTGTGTATCATGCATTATCAAATAAGAAGAACATGGGAAATAATGTTATAACCACATTAGATTATGATCTGCAGAGCACGGCTTATAATGCTTTGGGTAGTAATGATGGTGCGGTTGTAGTAATCGAGCCGTCTACGGGTAAGATCAAAGCGATGGTATCCAAACCGGATTTTGATCCGAACCGGATTTCGTCTGTTATAGAAGAAACAGCAAATTCTGACAGTTCTTGTCTGCTAAATAGAGCAACACAGGGTCTGTATCCGCCGGGATCAACATTTAAGATACTTACAACCCTTGAATTTATCAGAGAAAATCCAAATTACAAATCATATTCCTATGAATGTGAAGGCGATGGGATCTTTAACAGTGTATCGATACATTGTTATAATCATAAGGTGCATGGAACGGTAGATCTGGAACAATCTCTGGCATATTCCTGTAATACATCTTTTTCAAATATTGGTATAAAACTTAACATGAATGCGTTAAACAAGCTATGCGAGGATTTTCTGTATAATAAAGAGCTTCCATATGATGGTTATTATAATAAATCCAGTTATTCACTGACATCCAAGACTGATAAATCATTGATTCCGCAGACTGTGATCGGTCAGGGTGAGACATTGATCACTCCGCTTCATAATACAATGATCATGTGTGCGATCGCAAATGGCGGCGTTCTTATGAAGCCATATATGATGGATCGTATCGAGAATTGTGATGGTGGTGTCGTAAAGAAGTTTTCAAAAAGTTCTTATGGAAGGATTATTTCTGCAAAAGAAGCGCAGACACTGACAGAGCTTATGAGGTCTGTTACAGAATATGGTACGGCTTCCGATTATTTTTCGGGTGCTGATTATACAGTAGCCGGAAAGACAGGAACGGCGGAATTTAATGAAAATAAAGATTCCCATTCCTGGTTCATAGGTTTTTCAAATGTGAACAACCCAGATCTGGTAGTATGTGTTCTGGTGGAAAATGCGAGCAATACCGGAACTTCTGCAACTTCTATAGCCAGAAAGATATTTGATGCATATTATGATTAATCAACTTGAAATAATGTAGTAATACTGATATACTTATAACCAATTAAGAGTTGACAGATGTAAGTCGGCTCAGAGTTTTATTCGTAGTCGAATGTGAGTAGAACTTGAAGCATTTACAACACCGAAAAGACAGGAGGAACTGCTGTGATCGAAGCAACAAGCTGTGGAGGTGTGGTAATCTTCAGAGGAAAAGTATTATTACTGTACAAAAACTACAAAAACAAATATGAAGGATGGGTTCTCCCAAAGGGTACAGTTGAAAAAGGTGAAGAACATAATCAGACTGCACTTAGAGAAGTAAAAGAGGAGACAGGTGTTAGCGCATCTATTATTAAGTATGTAGGGAAAAGCAATTATACATTTAATACTGCTTTTGATGTAGTGAATAAGGATGTACACTGGTATCTCATGATGGCAGACAGCTATTACAGCAAACCGCAGCGTGAAGAATACTTTGTGGATTCCGGTTACTACAAGTATCATGAAGCCTACCACCTTCTGAAGTTTCCGAATGAAAAGGATATTCTGGAACAGGCATATGCTGAGTATGTAGAACTGAAACGGAATAATCTTTGGGGAAGCAGAAAGTATTTTTAAGGGTTAAAATCTGACTGTTTATTTAGAAATAGTCAGATTTTTCACTTTCAAGATAACGGACAACAGACACATGCAATATCACAGAAGGAGGAATCGGTTCAAATGAAGTCATCAACAGACAGAAAAGATATGGAAACAGTACAGACAGATCAGAATTTCGATAAAGAAAATTTATCAGAAAATAAAGGAAAAAAGAATGGGATCCTGCTAAATATCATACTTGTATTATGTATTGTGATCTTTCTTGGCTGTGGTGGTTATCTGGGTGCCTATTTTTATAGCAATCATAAAGCGGAGACTGCATTTTCAGCGATCAAGGAAACGGTAGAAGCCGGAGACTGTATAGATGAAAAAGGTAAGCCGGTCTATGTAACAGTGCAGAAAAAGCAGGTTTATAAAAAATATGCGTCTGTATATGAGGAGAATCCGGATTTTATCGGTTGGCTCTATATTTATGGTACAAGAATAGATTATCCTGTTATGTTTACACCGAATGATGAGGAGTATTATATTCACAGGAATTTTAATGGTGAATACAGCGCGGCAGGTACTTTATTTGCTGCTGCAAACTGCAGTCCGACAGGCGAGGTGTCAGATAATGTAATCCTGTATGGACACAATATGAAAGCAGGAAGTATGTTTCATGATCTGCTAAAATATGAAAATGAAGAATTCTACAAGGAGCACAAAACAATCATATTTGATACTTTGGACGGACCGGGTACTTATACAGTGATCGCGGCCTTTTACACAAAGGCATATCCTGAAGATGATACAGAACATTATAATATATATAGTTTTATAAATGCGGAATCGGAAACGGCATTTGATGATTATGTAAGCCGTGCAAAGGCAAATACACCATATACAATAGAAGAAACAGCTTCTTATGGTGACCACCTGCTTACTTTATCAACCTGTGCATATCATACAGATAATGGGCGGTTTGTTGTAGTTGCAAAGAAGATTGACAACAGCAGTCGGTTACAGTAAAAGAAGTCCATATTTTGGTGTATATTTGATGTGCAAAATAGGGGCAATAATTTGAAAAAACTGCATTTAAAGCAATAAAAAAAGCCACATAAACGGCTTAAAACTCAGATTTTTATTTAGAAAAATTATTAAAACTGCCGGCAGCGGGACTTGAATGTTGAGCCGGGAAACCTTGTAAAATCAAGGCTTCCTGGCTCTTTTATTATGTCAAAAATCGTGCAGGTGGGCAAAAGGTGGGCAAAATTATGAAATTAAAAAAATTGAATCCATCATGGCATTATCATTCTCGACCACTTTCTTCGTAACGTGGATATAGATATCCTGTGTGACATCACTGTGGCTATGTCCTAACCGGCGGGCGATCTGATCGGGTGTCATTCCGGCTTCAGCAAGGAGAGAAGCGTGAGTGTGTCGCAACTTATGCGGCGTGATCCTGTGGTCAAGTTCTCGTTCGGTCGTTTCTCTTAAAAACTTGTTATAAGCCATGTAAGACATGTACGATCCGGTATGAATGTCAGGAAGAAATAAATCACTCTTGAAGCCTTTTGCAAGAAGCATTTGTTTTCTCCAAAGCCGACATTTTTTTATTAATGAAGCAAGCTCCGGTTGAATATGAACATCCCGAACAGAATTATCGGTTTTCGGAGTTGTAACAACCTTGTTTATGGAATCGTAGGTTTTTGTAACATGGATCACATTACTGGAAAGGTCAACATCCTTATCCTTTAGCGCGATCAGTTCTCCGGAACGCATACCGGTGAGCAAGAGCATGTTTGTAGCATAGTACCAGTGCCATAGCCCTTGATCTGAGATATATTCAAGAAGCCGGTTGATCTCATCCTGTTCCAAGTATTTATCGGTTGTTTCCACTCCCTGCTCTGTATCCTTGAATAACTCCAACTTGGTCAGAAGCTTATAGTTGTCATGATAATCGTTCTTGTAGCCCCAGTTGAGCATTGCACGGAATCTTGTGATATAAGTATTTAATGTACTGATTGGTTTTCCGGAATTCAATAGCTGCTCATTCAGATACTGCGAGGTAAGGTTATCAACGATGACATCCGCACCGAGAAGCTTTATCATTGAATTAATGATACGTTCGTTTCTGCTTGTCGTGGAAAGCTTACAAGTGAGCTTTTGATTTGTGATATAAATATCGAGCAGTTCGGAGAGCGTGATTTTGTCACACTTCAAATTATTTAAAATGTTCTCAATTTTTGCAGTCAATATCCTCTGCGCTTTTTTCTTATTCTGGTTTGTAGATTTGGGCATAACAACAGATACTTTTTTGACCTTTTCTGTCAAAGGATCCGTATACCGTTCACAGTAGATCACAGTCCCATTTTTTTTAGGTTCACACCACATAAATATCAACTCCTATCTAAAGATAGGCATAAAAAATAAGCCTACCCAAAATAGAAGGCTTATGTTATAATGAACTCGCCAAAGTTGTTATAGATAAGCCTTCGGGTTTATATGTAACCTTTCCCCTGAGTGCTTCCAACACTTGGGGGAATTTTTTATGAAGTTGCACCGGTGCAACTTTTTATTAAAACAGCCAGATGCGTGTATCTAATTAGATGCCTGTTTGAGTAGAGCGTCTGTAAGAACTTTAGAAAAATTGACATTGTTCTTTTCACCATAAGTATTAAGCCATGCCGGAATAGTAATATTCTTACGCACAGACTTGCTGCCATATCGTTCTGAATAATCATCCATATCTAATACAAGATAATTAGAAAAGGATCCTTCAGGAACAATGACATGGTCACTTGGTTTTGGATAATCATTGCCTTCTTCTAGTTCTGTTAGAATCCAACCAGATGCTGCATCCTGTCCCATTTCAATAGCTTCTGCTAATGTGTCTCCTTCCGTGACACATCCAGGCAGGTCTGGTACTTCAACTGTAAATCCGTCCCCTTTTTCAAAAGGAGTAAAGATAGCTTCATAAACTAATTTCATTGGAAAATCCCCTTTCATGTTTAACCGACAGGGCTATTTGAGCCCTGCCTGTTTTAATATTGAATTTGCTGTACCTTTACTTACATCGCCCTTATGTATTGGAACTGTAACCTTGCCGGGTTTGTCAGGGTGTTTATACTGCCTGTGTGAGCCAACCTGCTTGACTGCGATCCAACCATCTAGGAGAAGAAGTTTTTCAAGTTCTCTGACTGTCATTTCTTACCTCCTTATGATTATATTATACACACAGTACACATAAAAGTCAAGAAGAAAATACACATAATACACATAAAATTATAGTGATAGATTGTTAATTTTTTGTACATAATAGCCTGCAGGAGGTGCGAGATGAAAGTATTAACCTGGCAGGCAAGATCAGATAAAAATGTAACGCTTGTAAAGCTTGCGGAGCTGACCGGTTCGAACAGTACGTTGACGCGCGCGACATATCAAGCGACACAGACGACGGTACACTGTCAGAAGCGGAATATAACAACCTTTTAGATGCAAAAGGACAGGAGAAACTTGCGGAAACGACAGTGCAGGAGAAATTTGCCGGAACGGTAGAACCAGATATAAATTATAAATATGAAAAAGATTATAATTTAGGCGACATTGTAAAGATCATAAACGAATACGGACTATCAGCAAAGGCGCGGATCACGGAAGTAATAGAATCATGGGATGAATCGGGATATACCTGTATCCCAACATTTGACACAGAGGAGGTATAATAATGTTAAAATGCGGATTTTTTAATTCGATCGACGGCGACAGAGTATACGGAGCGGAAGACCTTAACAACTTTTTTGAAGGAATCATAAGCGATGGAATTTTCAGGAATTACAAACGCGAATTAAAGGTAACAGCACCGGGCGGCATGACGGTTAGAGTGCTGACAGGAAAGGCGATCTGCTTAGAAAAGTATATAGATCTCACATCTGCGGAAGATCTGACAATTGAAGGAGGTAACGCACAGCCGCGCTATGATGCGGTTGTTATCAACACAAATTTGGAAGATCGAAGCGGCTATATTTATATAAAAAAGGGCGCACCATCGACAACACCGACGCCGCCGGCGTTATATGACAATGAAACGACAAAGGAAATGGCACTTGCATATGTGTATGTGCCGGCGAATGCGACGGAGATCATCGCGGAAAATATCACAGACAAAAGAGAAGATAGTAGCGTGTGTGGATGGGTGAAGCTTACGAACGTATCAGCGACGCTGATGACATACCGGTCAAACGTGACGACGCAGGCAGCAGTCACAGAGTTAAACGTGGGTATATCAGAGTACAATGCGGCAACCGATATCGTGACGGTTTACAAAAACGGATTTTTGCTCGATCCCGGAACAGACTACACGATAACCGGAACGGGATTAGCGGCAAAAATCAAGCTTACAAGCAGCACGCTGGCGGGAAATGAATTTACATTTGTCGTGCAGCATCTTGGACTTGTTTAAATATGAAAAAACCACCATATTTGGTGGGCAAAAGGTGGGCAAAAATATTGCATTTATATTCATATGTGATACAATTTGAAGTGACAAAGAATGGCTTAAAACCTAGCTTTTTCACACATTTTCATATTCAATGAAAAAGCTAAAACTGCCGGCAGCGGGACTTGAACCCGCACGATGTTGCCATCAACAGATTTTGAGTCTGCCTCGTCTGCCAATTCCGACATGCCGGCGTTTGTGAACCTTTGTAATAGTAACACATGGTAAAAACAGTGTCAATAATTATTTCCTGGAATGAGGTATGAAACGATGATGAAACGAAGTATAAAACAGCAGCTAAATGCGAAGCTTACGGAAATGAATATGAATCTTGCTAACAATTATAAAGATCTGGCACATGATGCCTTAAAAGAGCTGGATCATATGGTAGAGGATTTTAAGGCATCCGGTGATCTGAAAGAAAAGGATTATCAGAAAATGCGACAGATGGTGGACGATTATAATAGAAAGCTGGCTGATTACCATCATTAAGATGGTATCAGCTCATTTTCATAATTTCTTTCTTTAATTTCTTGATGATCTTTTTCTCTAATCTTGAGATATAGGACTGGCTGATTCCTAAAAGGTCGGCCACTTCTTTCTGTGTGCGCTCCACACCATTGATCGTATTGATACCGTAACGCAGTTCTATAATGGTTCGTTCCCGTTCTGACAGATGAGAGACGGCAGTTTCTAATAAGGAATGATCCATCTCTGTTTCCATATTTCGATAAACTGTATCTTCATCCGTGCCAAGAATGTCGGATAAGAGTAATTCATTGCCATCCCAGTCGACATTTAACGGTTCATCGATGGAGATTTCCATGCGCAGCTTACTGTTTCTTCTCAGATACATGAGGATCTCATTTTCGATACATCTGGAGGCATATGTTGCCAGCTTGATATTTTTATCACATTTAAAAGTGTTGATCGCTTTGATCAGACCGATCGTGCCGATCGAGATCAGATCTTCCACGCCGATACCGGTATTATCGAATTTTTTTGCAATATAGACTACGAGGCGGAGGTTCCGTTCAATCAATATTTTTTTGATCTCCTGATCATCACCATTTCCGAGACCTGCAACCATAGCACTTTCTTCATATGGTTCGAGAGGAGCAGGCAGTACATCACAGCCACCTATGTAATGAACATCCTTTTGTGATACAGGAAATAAAGTCATTATATTTGACATTACTGAAAATTTAAAGTCACGATTTGCTAATGTATTTATCATTTTTTTTTACCTTTCTCAAATATGCTGAATTTAATAATATGCATTTGGGCATATGACTGATCTGCAAAGTATGTCTGCTAAGTCCGATCAATGGCCGGTTTCGGATCATCCGGTTGTTTATAAAAAAGAAATCACAGTCGAAAGCAAGCATCAGATCTGATTCTGAACTGATTGTCCTGTATGGAACCAGATGGATACCTTCAGGCATTGATATAGCTGATTTCCGATCGAAAGGCTGCGTACCATTTGTATAGTCATATACGATGTAATGAAATTGTTTTGGCAGAAGATCATACATAATTTCGGGAGAAGCAATGACGACATGTTTTCCCGTTGAAATATCTTTTAAAGTATTCCCGGTATCCATGAAGCCGTTCGCCTGTATTGCATGCTGTTTCCTGCCTATAAATAAATTAAAAAAATAGTTCATATGATATGCTTTCTTTTATTTTGCAAATGCAATTATATATACATGCAGGGAAATATTTCGTCGGATTAGGGAATTTGAAAACAAGGAATCCCGACGGTATATGACAAATGTGGATAAATATATGATAAAATACCTGGTTTTTTGACTGAAAGCCTTATTTTTGTGTATAAATCTGTTGATAATGTGGAGAAGTTCTAACTTTACTAACATTTTTCGATGTTTTCAAACAATTAACAACATTTTGTAAAATGATTAGAATATTCTAAATTACTGTAAAAAAACATATGATTAATTGATAAAAGATATACCTGAAATCAGGGTGGCAGATGAAAATGGAAAATAATATTGATACACAGCTAGAACTTGCAATATTGACGAGGGAAACATACGACGAGAGCGAGGATGAACTATATGTTGGCTATAATGTTGAGAAAAATACATGGCAGCTTTTGATCCGATATAATGATGATATTTCAGATTTGGTGGAACAATATCTGATACAGATATATTATCTGTTAGCCGGATATGCGATCATAGAGATTCCGGAGGAGTATCTGAATTCATTTGCGTCAGATCCAAGGATCGTCTATGTAGATAAACCAAAAAGTGTGGAACAACAGGTGTCATATGCACAGTATGCATCCTGTCTGTCCGGCACTTTCATTAATAATTACGGGCTGGATGGAGAAGGTACGATCCTTGCAGTTATTGATTCCGGGATAGATTACAGACATAATGAATTTATCCGAGATGGCAAAAGCAGGATTTTATCTCTGTGGGATCAGCAGGCAGTGTATCAGAATGCATATGCAAATACTTATGGGTTAGGACGTATCTATTCAAATGAAGAATTGAATTCAATACTGGATGGAGATTATATCGGAATTTTTCCATCTGAGGATCGCTCCGGGCATGGAACACAGGTTACTGCCATTGCAGCCGGTACAAATATAGGTGTTGCACCACAGGCGGAGCTTCTGATCGTAAAGATTGGAAGTGATACTGCATCGAAGCTTCCGACAACCCTTGGTCTGATCCTTGGAATTGACTACGCAATTCGAACAGGGATCGAAATGGACCGACCAATATCGATAAATCTCAGTTACGGAAATAATTACGGATCGCATAAAGGTGATTCCCTTCTCGAAAATTATATTAATGATGTATCAAGACTTGCTGTCTGTTCGATATCGACCGGAACCGGAAATGATGCGATCAATCGCAGGCATCAGAGGGTGATCCTTGGAAATACTTCCTATCGTATGATTGATCTGCTTGTCAGTGATTATGTAACATCCTTTAATCTTCAATTATGGAAAAATTATAAAGACAGGTTTGATATTATGATAATAGCGCCGAACGGAGACATTGTTCTGACTTTAAGTGAGTCACAGAATATCGGAATCGGTACTTATCGAAATACCTTTGTTAAAGGAATCTATGGAAAGCCAAATCCTTATAACAGAAATCAGGAGATATTTGTATCGTTTCAGGGAAAGGAAAATTATATCGATAAAGGACAGTGGAAAGTTCTGATCCATCCAAAGCAGATTATCAGTGGAGTGATAGATGCGTATCTGCCGATACGGGCAAGCCTGACCGGAAATGTAGAATTCTTGAATCCTACAGAATTTGGAACACTTACAATTCCGGCCACGGCAGAAGGGTTGATCACAGTGGCTGCCTATGATCAGAATGTGGATGATTTTGCATATTTTTCAGGAAGAGGATATACGGCAAATGATCAGATCAAACCGGATCTTGCAGCGCCGGGCGTTGATATCTATACGGCATATCCGGGTAATGATTACACGTTTGCGTCAGGAACATCCATGGCAGTTCCATTTGTTTCCGGTTCTGCATGTTTATTGATGCAGTGGGGAATTGTAAATGGTAATGATCCGTTTCTATATGGAGAAAAACTGAAAGCATCCCTGATACGTGGGGCAAGAAGGATAAAGTCGGCAAGAGAGTATCCGAATATCTATGTCGGCTGGGGAACTTTATGTGTAGAAAATTCTATTCGATAAGAAAAAGAGCCAGTCACTAGAAAATCTAGTGATCGGCTCCATTTAATACATGATCTTTAATTGCTTTAAAACTTTCTTTACTGATCACATGCTCTATCTTACAGGCGTCAGTAGATGCGATATCAGGATCAACGCCAAGTTTTGTAAGCCAGGCGGAGAGAAGTTCATGTCGTTCATATATCATCTCAGCAATTTCTTTTCCTGAATCGGTAAGTGAAATAAATCCGGCATCACTCATTGTAATGTAATTGTTTTCACGAAGATTCTTCATTGCAACACTGATGCTTGATTTTTTGTAACCGAGTTCATTCGAAATGTCAACTGACCGAACAACAGGAAGTTTCTTGCTTAATACCAATATCGTTTCCAGATAGTTTTCAACTGATTCATTCGTTGTTAACATAGTTTTACCCCGTCTAAAATTTATTTATAGTAAATTATACCACAAACCGGCATAAGGTTCAAATGAAAGAAAGATAAAACTAATGGCATCCATGGCAATTGTTGCAGTTTCCACCACACTGAACAGATTTTCCGGATTTTTTATCTTTTATCATTGAACGGATCGCAAGCACACATACAATTACAATAATAGCAGCAACAACAATGGTTCCTATATATTTCTCCATAATAATTCATCCTTTCAATTATTATTTTTGTGATTAGCTTAAACTAACCGTATTAAAATGTCAAGTAAAATATATATTTGAGATTTTCGTGTAAAACTGTTATATAAAACTAAAGGATGTTTCATGCAGCTAAATTACGTTTTAGTTTTCTAAAAATTGTTATTGACTTCTAATGGCGGTTAGTATATACTAACGTTGAAATTTGAAGCAGGTTTTATATTAATTTAATGATACTGATAATTTTACACGATTATGAAAGAAGATGAACTATGATGCCTTTAACTTTTTTAAATATTGGAGAAACCAAGACCATAACAAAGGTTGGTGGAAAAGAAGAAACAAGACAGTTCCTTGAAAACCTCGGATTTGTTGTAGGCGGAGAAGTGACAGTTGTTTCAGAAATAAATGGGAATATGATCGTAAATATAAAGGATTCAAGAGTTGCCATAGGAAAAGATATGGCAGCAAAGATCATGGTATAACGATGAAAGCAAAGCCATCACAGAAACTAATCCGAATTTGTGGAGGCTTTCTTATATGTATGAAGAAAAAAAGAAGGAGCGAAATGGTATGAAGACATTAAAAGAGGTTGCCGTTGGTCAGACAGTTAAGGTAACAAAACTTGTTGGCGAAGGACCTGTAAAGAGACGTATCATGGACATGGGAATTACAAAAGGTGTAGAGATTTATGTCAGAAAAGTTGCACCACTTGGAGATCCGGTTGAAGTAACTGTACGTGGCTATGAGCTTTCTTTAAGAAAAGCAGATGCCGAAATGATTGTTGTTGAATAAATGTGTTGTTCCATTCTATCAGAACAGATCATACACACAACAGAAAAAAGATGATTTACTTATTTGAATCATAAAAAAATGACAGAAAAAAAGGAAGGAGCATAAAAATGTCAGTTAAAATCGCGTTGGCAGGTAATCCCAACAGTGGAAAAACAACATTATTTAACGCACTTACAGGTTCAAACCAGTATGTTGGTAACTGGCCTGGTGTTACAGTAGAGAAAAAAGAAGGAAAGTTAAAGGGTCATAAAGATATTATAATCACTGACCTTCCTGGTATCTATTCACTTTCTCCATATACATTAGAGGAAGTTGTTGCCAGAAATTATCTGATTAAGGAATATCCGGATGCGATCATCAATATTATTGATGGTACTAACATCGAAAGAAATCTGTACTTATCAACACAGTTGATCGAACTTGGAATTCCGGTTATCATGGCAATCAACATGATGGATCTTGTAAATAAGAATGGTGACAAGATCGATATCAAGAATCTGAGTAATGCACTTGGATGTGAGGTTGTGGAAATTTCAGCATTAAAGGGCACAGGAATTGATGAAGTAAAAGAAAAAGCAGTTGCTGCAGCACGGAAGAAGGTACAGAATAAGCGTGTACATAGTTTTGATCAGGCTGTTGAGGATGCGATTGACAGTGTAAGTGCAAAGCTTACTGTAGAAGAAAGAAAGAAAAGATTCTTTGCTATCAAACTTCTTGAAAAAGATACAAAGATTGCTGAGCAGATGGATAATGTTCCGGATTGTAAAGATGAGATCAAGGCATTGGAAGACAAGTTTGATGATGATACAGAGAGTATCATTACCAGTGAGAGATATACTTATATTTCATCTATTATCGGAAAATGTGTAAAGAAGAATACAAAAGGCGAAAAGCTTACAACGTCAGATAAAATTGATAAGATTGTTACAAACCGTATTCTTGCGCTTCCTATTTTTATTCTCGTTATGTGGCTGGTATATTTCATAGCAATGTCAACGGTAGGTGCATGGTGCACAGACTGGACAAATGATAATCTGTTTGGTGATGGTTTCCATTTATTCGGTATCGGAAGCAAGGATTATGAAGAAGCATCCGGTGATTATGATGCAGCTAAAAATGCACTTGATGCATATGGTGTACTTGTAACAGATGATGAAGATGCTGTAGATGTTGATGCGACAAAGGCAGCTATCGAAGCAAATACAAATACTGAAGCATGTGTTAAGTATCAGATGGAAGATGAAGAAACTCTGGATACTTATGATATTGATGTATACTATTCAGAAGTACCTGCCGGTGCAAAAGAGGACGAAACAAATGCAATGTCTTACTTAGATGCCGTAGAATACTTCAATGAGACAGAGATGGCAGAGATCGATCCTGCTGATTATGGTGTATTTGTTCCATCCATTCCAGATCTTGCGGAAAGAGGTCTTGATAAGATCGGATGTGCAGATTGGTTAAAGGGGCTTATTCTTGATGGTATTATCGCCGGTGTTGGTGCTGTACTTGGTTTTGTACCACAGATGCTTGTATTGTTTATCTTACTTGCAATCCTTGAGTACTGTGGTTACATGGCACGTATCGCCTTTATTATGGATCGTATCTTCAGAAAGTTTGGTCTTTCAGGAAAGTCATTCATTCCTATCCTTGTAGGTACTGGTTGTGGTGTTCCCGGTATCATGGCATCCCGTACAATTGAAAATGAAAAAGACCGTCGTATGACAGTTATGACAACAACATTTATTCCTTGTGGTGCAAAAGTTCCGTTTATTGCCATGATCGCCGGTGCGATATTCCATGGATCATCTCTTGTTGCTACAAGTGCTTATTTCATCGGTATTGCAGCAATTATCTGCTCCGGTATTATCTTAAAGAAAACAAAGATGTTTGCAGGAGATCCGGCTCCATTCGTTATGGAATTACCTCCTTACCATATCCCGACAGTTGGTTCTGTATTAAGAAGTATGTGGGAGCGTGGCTGGTCATTCATTAAGAAGGCTGGTACAATCATCCTCCTTTCAACAATCCTTGTATGGTTCACAACATATTTTGGTGTTCTGGATGGCAAGTTCCAGATGCTCTCCGAAGATCAGATCGATCACAGTATCTTAGCTAAGATCGGTAGTGCGATCTGCTGGATCTTCAAGCCACAGGGCTGGGGTGACTGGCAGGCAACGGTTGCATCTATCACAGGTCTTGTTGCAAAGGAAAACATTGTTGGTACTATGGGTATTCTGTATGGTGGTGGAGAAGGTACTGTCTACAGTGAGCTTGCAAAAGCATTCACAACAGCGAGTGGTTTCTCATTCCTTGTATTCAACTTGCTCTGTGCTCCATGTTTTGCGGCAATGGGTGCTATTAAGAGAGAGATGAACAGTGCAAAATGGTTCTGGTTTGCAATCGGATATCAGTGCGGATTTGCTTATCTCGTATCTCTTGTTGTTTACAGAATCGCAGGACTCTTCACAGGTGCATGCTCATTCGGCATTGGCTCTGTTGTAGCAATCCTTCTTATAATTGCTTTCTTCTTCCTGTTATTCCGTCCGGATCCAAACAAGAAAGTTAAGACAAGCAAAGAATTCTTAAATGCATAATTATAAATGACAAATAATATATAATACACATATAATATGATGCGCGCTTCCCTTTGTGGATGCGCGCATTTGTGTATCGTACAGAAATCAGCTTTATATAAATTTTTACCTGATGACTGGTGTTTTTTTGAATTGACAGATAAGATGACAATGGTAATATTTATTAAAACTCCCTGAAATGAGTTGACAAACAAATGTATGATAGAGGAAAATGAATACATACTATAATGATAAATAGGAGGTTTTTATTATGGCAGTAATACATTTAAATGAAAAAGAATATGAAGATCAGGTTTTAAAGGCAAATGGACTTGTATTGGTTGATTTCTGGGCAACCTGGTGTGGACCATGCAGAATGGTCGCACCGATCGTTGAAGAATTGGCCGACGAATTTCCGGAGGTAAAGGTATGCAAAGTGGATGTAGATGAGAATCAGGAACTTGCACTTGCAAACAAAGTCGTATCGATCCCGACATTTTTATTTTATAAGGATGGAGAAGTTGTAAAGAAAATCGTTGGAGCAGTTCCAAAATCAGAACTGATTCAGGCAATCCGTCAGTTTCAGTAAATAAGAATGCCGTCCAAAATGCTTGCAAAAGCAGACATATTATTATAAGATGAAAGACAGCGACCAGATAAATGGGTACATGAATTGACTAATTTATTAAACGGAGGTTTACAAATGAAAATGTTATCATTATCAGAGGGACTTAAGGGTAATTCTTATCCTGGCAGAGGTATCGTGATCGGACGTTCCGAAGACGGAACAAAGGCAGTTACAGCATACTTCATCATGGGCAGAAGTGCAAATTCCAGAAACCGTGTATTTGTTACAGAGGGAGAGGGAATCCGTACAGAAGCATTTGATCCATCAAAGCTTGAAGATCCAAGCCTTATTATTTACGCACCGGTTCGGGTTCTTGGTAACCGGACGATCGTAACAAACGGAGATCAGACAGATACGATCTATGATGGAATGGATAAGGAACTTACATTTGAGCAGTCACTCAGATGCCGTGAATTTGAACCGGATGGACCAAATTATACACCAAGAATTTCCGGTGTTATGCATATTGAAGGCGGACAGTATGATTATTCAATGTCTATCTTAAAGAGCAACAACGGTGATCCATCTGCATGCAACAGATATACATTTTCATATGAGAATCCTGCAAACGGAGAGGGACATTTCATTCATACATATATGCATGATGGCAATCCGCTTCCAAGCTTTGAGGGAGAGCCAAAGTTAGTTGGTATATCAGGTGATATTGATACATTTGCAAGCATGGTATGGGAGAGTCTCAATGAAGATAATAAGGTATCCCTGTTTGTCAGATATATCGATATCGCAACAGGAAAGTACGAAACAAGAATCATCAACAAGAATAAGTAATTATCATGAATCGGGAGGAAATACAGAATGAACGAAATTCAGTTAAAATACGGATGCAATCCAAATCAGAAACCATCAAGAATCTATATGGAGGATGGAAGTGATCTTCCGGTTACTGTGTTAAACGGTAAACCGGGTTACATAAATTTTCTGGATGCATTTAACGGCTGGCAGCTTGTAAAAGAATTAAAGGCAGCAACAGGTCTTCCGGCAGCTACATCCTTCAAGCATGTATCACCGGCAGGTGCTGCAGTAGGACTTCCTCTTACAGATACGCTTGCAAAGATCTACTGGGTAGATGATCTGGGCGAACTGTCACCACTTGCCTGCGCATATGCAAGAGCCAGAGGTGCAGACCGTATGTCATCTTTTGGTGATTTCATCGCTTTATCCGATGTATGTGATGCTGATACAGCCCGCCTGATCAAACGTGAAGTATCCGATGGTGTGATCGCTCCCGGATATACAGATGAAGCTATGGAACTTCTGATGCAGAAGAAGAAAGGTAATTATAATATTATCCAGATTGATGAAAGCTATGTTCCTGCTGAGATCGAGAGGAAACAGGTATTTGGCGTTACATTTGAGCAGGGAAGAAATGAACTGAATATTGATAAAGATCTGTTATCCAATATTGTAACAAAGAATAAAAACATACCGGAAGAAGCTCTTATCGATATGAAGATCGCACTGATCACATTAAAATACACACAGTCTAATTCTGTATGTTATGTAAAGGGCGGACAGGCAATCGGAATCGGCGCAGGTCAGCAGTCCAGAATCCACTGCACAAGACTTGCAGGTCAGAAGGCAGATAACTGGTGGCTGCGTCAGTCTCCACAGGTTATGGGACTTCAGTTTGTAGATGGTCTTGGACGTGCAGACAGAGACAACGCGATTGATGTATATATGGGTGATGAATATGAAGATGTTCTTCGTGATGGTGAATGGCAGAAACGTTTCAAGGTAAAACCAGAGATATTTACAACAGAAGAAAAGAAAGCATGGCTTGCAGGAAATCAGAATGTTACACTTGGATCTGATGCATTCTTCCCATTCTCGGATAATATCGAGCGTGCAAAGAAGAGTGGCGTAGCTTATATCGCTCAGCCGGGTGGATCTGTCAGAGATGATCTTGTGATCGAAGCATGCGATAAGTATGGAATGGTAATGGTATTTACAGGTATTCGTTTATTCCATCATTAATCAGGAGCGACAGATATGGCAAGAAGAAACAGAAGACGTCGTAGAAAGAGAAGATCTACCATTGATTTGGGAAAAGTATTTATATTTTTACTTGCATGCGCGATCATCATTTTTGCTGCGGTTGTGATTCTTTCAAAATTGATATCACATAAGGATCGGTATTTTGATGAGGGACTTGCTTATTACCAGAATTCGGAATATGACAAAGCTCTTGATAAATTTACGGAAGCACTTTCGGAGAAACAGATTTTTTCTCAGAATAAGGATAAAAATACCAGACTTTATATTGCAGATATATATATGAAAACTGCAGATTATAAGAAAGCGGTAGATGAATATGATACAATTCTTCAGAAAACATCAGCAGATAAGAAAGATGTGAAGAAAATGCAGGAAATTGCTCAGGCATTATCGGATTTTGGTGATTCGAATTATGCCGGAGCACTTCCGGTTCTGGAACAGTATGTAAAAGATTATCCTGAATTATATCTTTATATTGGTACGTGTTATGCTTCCATGAATGATTCTGAGCATATGTTTGAGAATTATGAGAAGTATATCAAGAAATATGGATATAATTCTTATTTGTATGCACAATATGCCGCATATTATATCAGTATCGGCGAACTGGATAATGCATACGGATATATCAACAATGGTCTGGCTAGTGATAATACGTTCCAGAAAGAGCTCCGTTTACAGGAGATTACATATTATGAGAAGATACAGAATTATGACAAGGCATATGAGCTTGCAAAAGAGTTATATGATCTGTATCCTGATTATCAGGCAGGTGTAGATGAATATAATTTCCTTTATACCAGAGTATCCCATGATGATGAATAGTTAGAATTGGCAGGAGGCATTTTATTCGTGGAAATACAATTATGGAAAGAGATTTTATCTCCGTATGAGCAGGCTGTAGATGAACTGCTCCTGAAATTTAGGCATATCATAAAAGATTATCGAAGTCAGGGACTGTATTCTCCGATCGAAAATGTTACCGGACGGGTGAAAAGAATTTCAAGTATTTTGGATAAGATGCAGAAGAAACATATTCCGATGGATCATATCGTGGAAGAAATGGATGATATAGCCGGAATTCGTATCATGTGTCAGTTCGAAGAGGACATCTATAAGGTTGTAGAGATCATAAGAAACCGCAAAGATATGTCGATCCGGGAAGAAAAAGACTATATCACGAATGTGAAAGCAAGCGGATACAGAAGTTATCATATCATATTGAACTATGATGTATATACGATCAAGGGATTGCAGACGATTCAGGCAGAGATCCAGATCCGTACAATGGCAATGGATTTCTGGGCAACGATCGAACATTCCCTTCAGTATAAGTATCGTCATAATATGCCGGAGCATATCCGGAAAAAGCTGTTAAATGCAGCAAATGCAACTGTTGCGCTGGATAAGGAGATGTCATCTGTCCGTGGTGAGATCATGGATGCACAGAATTCATTTAATTATAAAGCATCTGTAGTAGCGGATATTTTGACGAACATACAAAATCTGTATTATGTCGGCAATCAGCGAGAGGTTGTAAAGATACAGAATGAATTTTATGATATTTACCAGAAAGACGATCTGGAAAAGCTGGAGGATTTTTCCAAACAGCTAGATATTATTGCAGAAGGATACAAAGCACAGGGGCTATAGATTATGAACTTACCAGAGTCATTTAGAAACAGGATAAAGACACAGTTAGGAGACGAATATGATGCATATATGAACTGTCTGGATCAGGGTATGCATCATGGACTGCGTGTGAATACCAATAAGATAAGTGTGGAGGATTTCTTGAAGATTTCTCCATTTGAATTAAAACCTGTACCATGGACAACGAATGGTTTTTACTATGATGATAAAGCATGTACACCATCCAGACATCCATATTATTATGCAGGCCTTTACTATATTCAGGAGCCAAGTGCAATGGCATCGGCAAGTATTCTTCCTGTCGAAGATGGTGATGTGGTTCTGGATATCTGTGCAGCACCGGGTGGCAAATCGACTGAACTTGCAGCAAAGCTTCGTGGAACCGGATTCCTGATCTCAAATGATATCAGTAATTCCAGAGCCAAGGCATTGCTGAAGAATCTGGAATTATTCGGAATTGGCAATATGTGTGTGGTAAGTGAAGCTCCGAATAAGCTGAGCACAAAGTTCTATCAGACCTTTGACAAGATATTGATCGATGCACCATGCTCCGGTGAAGGAATGTTCCGTAAATCCCAGTCAATGGTAACAGCATGGGAGAACAATGGTGTTGAGTTATTTGCAGGCTTACAGCGTGGAATCTTAAATGAAGTTGTAAAGATGTTAAAGCCGGGTGGAATCATGTTGTATTCGACCTGTACATTTTCTCCGGAAGAGAATGAACAGTCGATCGAATATCTGTTATCACTCGATGATACTTTAGAATTAATCGAAGTGCCGAAGTATCCGGGCTTTTGCAATGGGAATCCGGCATGGGGAAAGACCGGAAATACAGAGATTGAAAAATGTGCAAGATTGTGGCCTCACCATATCGAAGGGGAAGGACATTTTGTTGCACTTATCCATAAAAAAGAGGAAGAACAGACACAGGTATTTCAGTCGTGGATACACAGAAGCTGTAAGTTAGATAAAAATGCAGAAGAATTCCTTACGCATGTTTCGTCTGAAGCAGGAATCAGGTCTGCATATATTGAGGAAAATAATGGAAGACTGTATTATATGGCAGAATGTATGCCGGATGTATCCGGGCTTCGAATGTTGAGACAGGGATTGTTTCTTGGTGAGATCAAGAAGAACCGGTTTGAACCAAGCCAGTCGCTTGCCATGTACCTGAGGCAAGGACAGTTCGATAATGAAGTGAACCTTACTTCTTCAGATGACCGTGTTATAAGATATCTGAAGGGTGAGACGATCGAGGTATCGGATCAGAAGATAAAGAATGGATATGTGCTTGTTCTGGTGGATGGATATCCGCTTGGATGGGCAAAGAATACAAATGGAACATTAAAGAATAAATATTTATCTGGATGGAGGATGATGTCATGAGTAAAATAGCAGTCGTTACCGGAGCTTCTTCCGGATTGGGCAGAGAGTTTGTTGTTCAGATCAGTGAAAAATATAAGACGATCGATGAGATATGGGTGATTGCCAGACGTGCAGAACGCCTGTATGCATTAGAAAGAGAGATTGAGGGCAAGAAGGTTGTCGTTCTTCCGCTGGATATTACAAAGCAGGAAGATCTTGAAACCTATAAGAAGATGCTTGCAAAGGAGCATCCATGGGTTCGTGTTCTGGTAAATGCAGCCGGTTACGGCATTATGGGACATGTAGAGGATGTCGTATGTGAAGAACTTACCGGTATGATCGATGTAAACTGCAAGGCACTGGTTGCCATGACAAAGATTACTCTGCCATATATGAAAGAACAGAGCAATATCATTAATATTGCATCATCTGCGGCATATCTGCCACAGCCATCTTTTGCTGTATATGCAGCAACAAAATCGATGGTCAGAAGCTTTTCCAAGGCATTAAATAAAGAATTAGAATACAGAGATATCACAGTGACAGCAGTATGTCCGGGACCTGTCAATACAGAGTTTTTTGATGTTGCTGAAAAATATTCCCATACAAAGGCATTTAAAAGACTGTTCCGTGTGGACGCAAAGAATGTTGTAAAACGGGCATTATTTGATGCATATTATCTGAAGACAGAATCTACCTATAGTATAACGATGAAAGCATTCAAGGTCATAACAAAGCTGTTGCCGAATGATTGGATCGTTTCTATGATCAAATAGAATTAAATAACAGATATAGAAAATGATCGAGTATATTATGCGTAACATTATAAGAAATAGAACGGGACAGAAACAATGGAAAAAGGACAATATGGATATATAAAAAAACATAAGAAAAAGATCATAACCAGCATTATTATACTTGGTATTATGATACTGACAGGAGTTATTCTTTCGCTTGCAATGTTTAAAACGACAAAGACATTGATCATCATACTTCCGATATTGATCAGTCTGCCATTTGCCAAACAGATCGTGGCGCTTATCATGTGCTCCGGATTTAAATCTTTAACAGAGGAAGAACACCAGAAGATAGAGAAAGGGATCCACTATGAGAACCGAGATGGCATCCTGTATGACATCTCACTCAGCCGATACGAAGGAATGTTGTTTTTCCCTGCCGTGATTGTGCGAGATGGCAGAATGTTATTTTTATATCAGAAAGCATTTGACAAGAAGATCCCGGATGTGGAATTTCTGAAAAAAGAAATTGCACGTTCCTTTGAAATGATAAAGAAACCATATGTTATTGTTACAGCTTTAACCGTAGATGACTTCATAAAGAAAGCAGAGACGATCAAAGAACCGGATGAAGATTATGTGGTAAAAGATCAGTCTATGCGTGAAAAATTATTTGAACTTGGTGTATAGGAGCCGGGCATGAAAGAGATCATTATATCGCAGAATGAAGCAGGACAGCGTGTGAATAAATTTCTTTTGAAATATCTGAATAAAGCGCCGTCTAGCTTTGTTTATAAGATGATACGAAAGAAAAATATCAAATTAAACAATAAGAAAATAGAAGGAAATGAATATATCTATATCGGAGATACGATCCAGATATATATGTCCGATGATACCATTGCCAACTTTCGGGAAGATATCCATTGCGCTGACAGTACTTTCTCTAAAAAAAAGATTCCGGTTGAGATCATTTATTCGGATGAAAATATTCTGATCGCAGATAAGCCGGCTGGCGTTTTGTCACAGAAAGCATCAAAAGATGACTATTCCTTTAATGAAGCACTGATCGACTACTTGCTCGACAGTGGCCATATTACAACTGAAGAACTAAGAACCTATCGTCCGTCTGTATGTAATCGTTTAGACCGCAATACATCCGGACTCATTCTTTGTGGAGTGAGTCTTACCGGAAGCCAGGAATTATCCAGAATTATAAGAGAACATCTGTTACATAAGTATTATTATACGCTGGTACGGGGACGCCTGACACAAAAGATTGACAGTATCTGCTATTTACAGAAGGATAAGACGAAAAACAAAGTTCAGATATCGGATCATCCATGGAAACAGGGAAAGAGTGAAGAGATCCATTCAATCTTTTATCCGATTAAGAAAAATGATGATTATACATTAGTGAAAGTTGAGCTTATTACAGGTAAGTCTCATCAGATCCGTGCACAGTTAAAGCATCTGGGATACCCGATAGTCGGTGATACAAAGTACGGAATATCCGAAGTGAATCGGTATTTTGCAGATACTTATCATGTAAAACATCAGCTTCTACATTGCGGAAGTATTATATTTAAAGAAACAGACGGTCCACTTTCTTATCTGAGTGAAAAAGAATTTTCAGCATTTCTCCCGGAACCGTTTCGAACGATCGAGAAAAACTTGTTTGGATAATTCGGATGATGACTTTCGTAAAAGCAAAATCAGATAAAGAGGCAAAATAATATGGCAACATGGAATTCCAGAGGACTTCGAGGATCTTCACTCGAGGAGCTGATCAATTATACAAATGAATACTATCGGGAAAAGAAACTGGCTATTGTTCAAAAAATCCCAACTCCGATCAAACCGATCCGTATGGATAAAGACAGCAGTCAGATTACGCTGGCATATTTTGAAAAGGATTCTACGGTTGATTACATTGGTGTCGTCCAGGGGATTCCGGTATGCTTTGATGCAAAGGAGTGCGCTGTTGATACATTTTCTCTGCAAAATATACATGAGCATCAATATCATTTTATGGAAGAGTATGAGGAACAGCATGGAGTAAGTTTCCTGATCATATTCTTTACGCATAGAAATCAATATTATTATATGCGTTT
>DJPV01000025.1 GCA_002437435.1 Lachnospiraceae bacterium UBA6403
TCATAGATCACTTGACACTATCATTTGATTTTTAGATTTGAATTATGAAATTACCCACCTTTTTCTCTTTATAGCATTACTGTTTAAACAGTGTCAACCCATATGGGATAAATCTCTGAAGAAATCCCGTCAGAAACGGCATAATTTCACGCAGGTTGCCACTGTTATGTCGTTGTCTACTACAGAAAACGACAGTGGTCTCAGACTTCTATCCATCCAAACCACTGCCGAGTTTACAACTTCATTCTATTTACTTTTTATACTATTTAACTGTTACTTTTACTTTCTTAGTGCATCCATTTACTGCATAGATATATACATAACAGGTTCCTTTTTCTTTTGCTGTGATCTTACCATCTTTGGATACAGTTGCTACCTTTTTATTTGATGTATCATATCTGAATTGTGCTGTATGACCAAAGAGTGGAAGTTTATTATTCTTCTTAACAATAGCTGCTTTTATCTTAGCTGTTTTTCCCTTTTTCAGGCTGTAAGCAGATTTACCTACCTGAATCTTCTTGGTATCTGTTACAGTAGTATTCTTCTTGCCAACCGCATGACCGGTAATGGATTTTCCGATAATCACTTTCTTGCCGTCAACCTTCTTGTATGCAACTATATAACATTTTACATTATCCTTCTGATTTACAGCCTTTTTATCCAGCTTATTGATCATCGCAGATAAGGTCTTTGCAGATTTTACAGACTTAACAACGGTGTATTTGCCTTTCTTGCAATATGCCATATATACATCATATCCATCTGCTTTTGCAACCTTGCCCCATGTTACTTTGATCGTCTTTCCTGTAGTGATACTGAACTTGGAGCTTAATGCCTGATCATTTGCTTTTGTGCGTTTTACTTTTACAACAGGCTTTGCAAGGTTATCATTCTCGATAACTATATATGGAACACTTCTCTCTAATGGACTGTCTGAATTCGTTGTATACCAGTTAAAATCAGCATATACAACATCATCCGGATCAGAATCAGCAGATGTGATCCAGACCATATGACACTTCTTACATACAGTGATCCATTTATTAGGTGATAACTGATTACCAAAATAAATCTTGTCTCCAACCTGCACTTCGTCTGCTTTTAATACTATCTTTGATGCATCTTCTATCTCTGCAGCAGCTTTCCTGTCTGCATCTACATACTTACAGATTGAACATGTATATCTGTCTTCGCCTGTGGTTCCATATGAATGTTTCTGAAAATTCTCTTTCAAATCACTGTGTCCACAGGTTGCCGGATGCCAATGTCCATCCTTATCACTTTCCCATAAATAAGAAAACTTATGCGTATGCTCTGTCCATTTCGCATACAGTGTTATGTCTTTAACCACTGTAGAACCTGCCCACACTCTTTCTGTAAGTGCTTCGTCCTTATACCAACCCGCAAAATCATATCCCTCTTTAGTAGGAAGCGGTAAGTCTTTTGGAATATTAGTCTGTCTTTCGGCCTTTGCAACTTCACTTCCACCATTTGTATTATATGTGATCGTATATCCAAGTGTTCCATTTTCCATAATCGTATATGGTGTATCAAATGAAACCGGAGTTTTTATATATGTTGTATTCGTTGTTGCAAAATACCAGTTAAACCAATCCCAACTAACAGAACTTGCATGATCTTTATGTTCCTCTGTTTTCTTCATCTCTACACTTATATGGTCAGCATTATATGCAATCCAGACCATATGACATGTTGTACATACTGCTACCTCAGGATTTGATGTAGTCTGAACTTCTCTGTAAACCGTATCCCCTACCTGTATGTTTGTAGGATCAACCGTTCCTGACCTGTATTCTGCTGCGTTTACTTTCATTGTTCCCATTCCCACAAACATAACAATGCCGATCAGCAAGGCTGTCAGGATGCCTGTAACTTTGTTCTCTTTTAATCGTCTTACCATATTTTCTTATCCCCTTTCATTTATCTGAATACAACGTATGATACAACATTTAGTATGATCTTATCTGCATGTCTCATTATGTTGTTCCAAATAAGTTATTTTCTGGTATTGTACCATAATCATTTTCCCATACCGGATTCTGTGCACGAAATGTTTGAAAAACGGCATGAAATGTTTCACTGGATTTGAAAATATAGTCGACGCGTGTATGGGTAATAAAAAAGAAAGATAGTACTGCTGCTATCATGTGTCTCGCACAAGAATAGACAATACTATCTTTCTCTTTATTCTCTATTGAACTTTATGAGTGATGTTTTATTTTACATCATACCCATTCCGCCGCCCATGCCTGCACCTGCTGGCATAGCCGGAGTATCTTCCTTAATATCTGCTACAACAGATTCTGTTGTCAGTAATGTAGATGCTACGGATGTTGCGTTCTGTAAAGCACTTCTTGTAACCTTAACAGGATCTATGATACCTACTTCGATCATATCTACATACTTCTCATTGTATGCATCAAAACCAATACCTGGCTGTGATTCCTTAATCTTATTGATGATAACCGAGCCTTCCAGACCGGCATTTGCTGAAATATGGAATAATGGAGCCTCCATAGCCTTAAGAACTACCTTAGCACCTGTCTTCTCATCACCTTCAAGGTCTGTAATCATTTCTGCAACCTTTTTAGCTGCATGGATGTACGCTGATCCACCACCTGCGATGATACCTTCTTCAACAGCAGCTCTGGTAGCATTTAATGCATCTTCCATACGAAGCTTAGCTTCCTTCATCTCTGTCTCAGTAGCTGCACCAACACGGATAACTGCTACGCCGCCTGCAAGCTTTGCAAGTCTTTCCTGAAGTTTCTCTTTATCGAATTCAGATGTTGTCTCCTCAAGCTGAGCCTTGATAACATTGACTCTGCCCTGGATATCTTCCTTTGTTCCGAAGCCGTCTACGATAACTGTATTCTCTTTTGTTACCTTTACGCTCTTAGCACGACCAAGGTCTTCTAATGTTGTATCCTTTAATTCATAACCAAGTTCTTCTGAGATAACCTTACCATTTGTAAGAACTGCGATATCCTGTAACATTTCTTTTCTTCTGTCACCATAACCTGGTGCTTTAACAGCTACAACCTGGAATGTGCCTCTTAATTTGTTTACGATCAATGTTGTAAGTGCTTCACCTTCTACATCTTCTGCAATAATCAAAAGTTTCTGACCACCCTGTACGATCTGCTCAAGTACCGGAAGGATATCCTGAATATTTGAAATCTTCTTATCTGTGATCAGGATGTATGGATTATCAAGTTCTGCAACCATCTTCTCCATGTCAGTTGACATGTAAGCTGAAATATATCCTCTGTCGAACTGCATACCTTCTACGAGGTCAAGCTCTGTCTTCATGGACTTGGATTCTTCGATCGTGATAACACCATCGTTTGATACCTTTTCCATAGCATCTGCAACCATCTGGCCAACTTCATCATCACCGGCTGAAATAGATGCAACTCTTGCGATCTGGTCTTTACCGTTGATTGTCTGGCTCATCTCTGAGATTGCTTCTACAGCCTTATCACAAGCCTTCTTCATACCCTTTCTGAGAATGATTGGATTTGCACCTGCTGCAAGGTTCTTCATACCTTCATTGATCATTGCCTGAGCAAGAACAGTAGCTGTTGTAGTACCATCACCTGCAACATCATTTGTCTTTGTTGCTACTTCCTTAACGATCTGAGCACCCATGTTCTCAAATGCATCTTCCAGCTCAATATCCTTTGCAATCGTAACACCATCATTTGTGATAAGTGGTGAACCATATGACTTTGCAAGAACTACGTTTCTTCCTTTTGGTCCAAGTGTTACTCTTACTGTATCTGCTAACTGATTTACGCCTGCTTCAAGAGCCTTTCTGGCTTCTGCTCCGTATTTAATTTCCTTTGCCATTTCTTTCTACCTCCAACTGTTTTTCTGCTATTTGACTGATTATTCACTGACAACTGCAAGAATGTCGCTCTGTTTTACAATGATATATTCATCATCACCAAGCTTAACTTCTGTTCCTGCATACTTAGAATAAATAACTCTGTCTCCTGCTTTTACTTCCATAGGAACCTTAACACCATCAACAACAGCGCCAGGACCAACTTCTACAACGTCTGCATACTGTGGCTTCTCTTTTGCCTGTCCAGGTAATACGATACCTGATTTTGTTGTTTCTTCTGCTACGGACTGTTTTAATACAACTCTGTCTCCTAATGGTACTAATTTCATAATATATATTCCTCCTAACATATTAAATCCATTCTTGTCTGCCTTATGTATCCGGCAGTTCCTAGCACTCATTTCTCTTGAGTGCTAACACAATTATTATTGTATTCATTTTTTTGAAAAAATCAACCCCTAAAATGATAAAAATTATATTAAATGGACAAATCTTTTTCATTATATGTAAAATATCCTGAATTCAGAACGAAAAACCTGCATTTTGATTTGTAAATTCAGATGCTGCATGGTATGCTTCTGATATGAACATATGTCAGATATCATCTGATACGGAACATGCTATCTGCTTATTCACAGGCTGATATACAAATAATAAAAAAGAAATGGAGAACACGCTATGGCTGAACAATTATATACAATACCTGTCAACGATGCCTTTCAAGCGGACTGTGAATGTCCACTCTGTCAGATGCAGAAAGCACTGGAGGAACATGCCATCGAATATACGATGGGTCCAAGCTATATGGAGGACGACAACCGGGCTATGACAGATAAAATGGGCTTCTGTTCCCATCACATCAGTATGTTATATAAAGAAAAGAACCGGCTGGGTCTTGCCCTGATGTTAAAAACCCACACGGATAAAACGATCCGTGACCTGAAAACCTTATCCGAAAAAGGAACTCCTGCAAAGCCGGGACTTTTTTCCAAACAGACAAATCATTCCCCTGTCGGTGCTTATATCAGAGAACTGGAAGACTCCTGTTTTATCTGTGACCGTATGAACCGTACCTTTGACCGCTATGTCGATACGATCTTTCATATGTGGAAAAAGAATCCTGAATTCAAGGACATCTTTAAGAGCAGCAGGGGCTTCTGTACTTACCATTACGGTATCCTCTACGATACCGCTGTCACAAAGCTGCCCAAAGCCCAGTGCGAGGAATTCATCGAAGCATTGAATCACTTATATTTTGAGAATATGGAACGTGTCAATGGCGATATCGGCTGGTTCATCGACAAATTCGACTATCGCTTCAAAAACGAGCCGTGGAAGAACTCAAAGGATGCTTTACCTCGCGGCATTATCAAAACCAACCACACATTTGTAGAATAAAAAGTGACAATATTGCTGCCTGATCAACATAGGATACACACAAAAATACTGTGTACATTGCACTTCACATATTATTCCGCAAAACGCTTTCGCTCTACCCTCAACGCAGCAGTACTAAGTTCGCCGTATTATACGGCTCACTAAGGACTGGCGTTCGGGCAGGTTTGCTTCATAATAGTGAGTGTAATGTACACAGTATTTTTTATATAGTATAAAATTCACAGCAATATTGTCAGTTTTTTACATTGTCTGTTTGGTTATATGACCACTAAATGCCTGTGCAAGACCATGCGTCCACAGGTATTCGCGATATCTTCGAAGCAGACCTTTGTAAATCACCTTTACATTACTGCTCTTTCGAAAATCATCCGGTCTTACAAGCCCTGGTTGTTTATCAAGAATATGTATACCAGAACGTTCTAACACACTTGCTACAAACTGAGAGCAAAAATAATTATATTCTCTCTCAATTGCTTTATTTCGTATAACACCATAGAGTCCCCAGAAATTATACCGGTAACGGTCAGCATTTGCTTTAAATCCGGCAAGTTCCTGCAATACATGTCTGTACTGCTTCTCCGTTACGGTAAGTTCCAAAACAACACAGTTTGTTTCAACATCTCTGCCAAATATCCCTGTATCAATATCTTCAATGATGAATCCACAGTTAAACGGATTATAAATGCCCTTTCTGGCAAAGCTGTACATCTCCCGGAGTTCCAGATCCAGTGCAATGGATGCATGTGCATATGGCTCTTTTGTCCAGAATTTGATGATTCTTGCAGGAACTGTGTGTGTCTTGGAAATCAGGATATATAATTTTCTGTTTTCTAATTCTGATATATCATTTTTCATATTTTTAACTGACTGATTGTTATTTTCCAGGCTTATAAGAACTCTTCAATGAAACAATACGGTTATATACAGGATGCTCCTTGGTAGAATCCTTGGAATCTACACAGAAGAAACCATTACGAAGAAACTGGAATGCCTCACCCGGTTTTGCATCTTCAAATGCCCTTTCCAACTTACATCCCTGTAATACTGTTAAGGAATTCGGATTGAGATTTAATGTTCCATCCTCATTCAGCTTACCTTTTTCCTCATCTACAATGTTCTCATATAAACGAACCTCGGCATCAATTGCGCTCTCTGCTGATACCCAATGAATAGTTCCTTTTACCTTTCTGCCTTCAAATCCGGAACCGCTCTTAGTTGCAGGATCATAAGTACAGTGAACAACTGTTACATTTCCATCTTCATCCTTCTCATATCCGGTACAGGTTACAAAATATGCATTTTTCAGACGTACCTCATTGCCAGGGAACAGACGGAAATATTTCTTAGGCGGCTCTTCCATGAAGTCATCTCTTTCAATATAGAGATACTTGCTAAATGCAACTTCTCTGGAACCGGCTTCTTCATTTTCCTGATTGTTCTCAACTGGCAGATATTCTACCTGATCCTCCGGATAATTATCGATCACCAGCTTAATCGGATTCAGAACTGCCATATAACGGTTTGCTGTAAGCTTCAGATCATCACGGAGACAATACTCAAGCATCGCATAATCAACAGAGCTCTGGCTCTTTGAGATACCAACCAGCTCCATAAATTTCTTAATAGAAGAAGCAGTAAATCCCCGTCTTCTGAGTGCCGCAATCGATACAAGTCTTGGATCATCCCAGCCATCTACGATACCATCTTCTACCAGCTTCTTAATATATCTCTTACCTGTAACTACATTAGTCAGATATAACTTTGCAAATTCGATCTGCTTTGGTGGATTTTCATATTCCAATTCACGTACTACCCAATCATAAAGAGGTCTGTGATCCTCAAATTCCAGTGTACAGATAGAATGTGTCACACCCTCGATTGCATCCTCGATTGGATGAGCAAAATCATACATTGGATAAATACACCATTTATCTCCTGTATTATGATGTGTCATACGTGCAACACGGTAAATAACAGGATCACGCATATTGATATTCGGTGATGCCATATCGATCTTTGCACGAAGCACCTTGCTTCCATCCGGAAATTCTCCATTCTTCATTCCCTCAAACAATGCAAGATTTTCTTCAATACTTCTGTCCCTATATGGGCTGTTCTTACCCGGCTCTGTCAGAGTTCCTCTGTACTCACGGATCTCATCTGCTGTCAGGTCACATACAAATGCCTTACCTTTCTTGATCAGCTTAACTGCCGCTTCATACATCTGGTCAAAATAGTTGGATGCAAAAAATACTCTGTCTCCGAAATCAGCACCCAGCCATCTTACATCATCTAATATCGATTCTACAAACTCAGTCTTCTCTTTTGTTGGATTCGTGTCGTCAAATCTCAGATTGAACTGTCCGCCATATTCCTGTGCAAGACCATAGTTCAATAATATGGATTTGGCATGTCCAATATGCAAATATCCATTCGGTTCCGGAGGAAATCTTGTGACTACCTTCTTTACCTTACCCTCCGCTATATCTTTATCAATGATCTGTTCTATAAAATTTTTCCCGATTGATTCTTCTGCCATCATTAATGCCTCCTTCATATAATTAGCATGACTTTTTTAGTCTATCACATTTTAGATAAAGCCTCAACTGCTAATTCTAAAACTCAGTAATTTTCAGCAAATCTCTTATTGACAAATACGCCATTTTACTATATATTAACTAATGTTGTTGCTACTATAGCTCAGGTGGTAGAGCGCCACATTGGTAATGTGGAGGTCACGGGTCCGACTCCCGTTAGTAGCTCTTTTTAATGCCCGGATTTATTTATGCAGTATCCACACCCACCGGACTGTCCAATACAATTCTCACAATCGTTCCAATTCTGTATCAGTGGTTTTTCACTGATCAGGTAGATTCCCGCCAGACTCATCATCGGCTCCATTCGTTCTCCATTCCAACGAATACCGACCTGTTCCGTTTCCATCAACTCACATAACTCTCCCGCCACATCTAACGTCATTCCGTAATATCCCGGACCAAAAGATGGACTGCATATATGCTTTGTTTCTACACTGTGCTTCCGTTCCAGATACTTTCTTACCCATTCTCTGACAACATCCATGCATGCGATCTGAAAGGTTTCAAGATAATAGGTTTCAAGTAATGAAGCTGTCTTACTGACCTGTATCTCCGGCGCATGAAATGCATACAGATACCCCTGCGTAAGCTTCGACAGCTCCAGTCTTTCCAGTACCTGACATGGAATTCTCTTTTTGCCAAGCATAAATCCATCATTCTTTATACAGTCTCTGGAAAACGGCTGTAACAATACTGGTATCAGATAGCGGTTCCGGTTATTATATTTCGATAAAAAGCGCATAACCGTTTTCTCAGCTTCATCCTTATGCTCCTTCCTGCTCTCCGTATCCATCTGCTTCCATGATGCGAGTTCTGCGATCCGCGCCATAACCTCATCCTTCAGATCCCATATACTGACTGATACTACACAGTCCTGCTTCTGAAACTGGGCGATCACTGAATCATACATCTCCGGTCGATGTACGATCAGACAGTTACTGCAATCCCGGATTTTCTGACCTTTCCCATTTAAGATATAGGAAGGATTTCCCAGACAGGTTTCTTTCAGATATAAAGGGCAGTAACAAAACAAGCAGTTAAAGGATTCCTCATTCTCTGTTTTATGACATGGAAAGAATTCACAGTCCCGATTCTGAAAAAATCTGTAATTGTTTTTCATAGCTGTCATCCTCCCATTCTTATTTTTCTCTTAGATTAACTATCCACATACTGCCAAAATGTATCATACTTTTTATGATTACATATATTTCGATAAAATTTTACATTTCTTAACAAACTCTATGGATTACAGATCTTACATGGCTCATACCGCTGTGCGATCAGATCATCTCTGCTTCCGATATATTCTTTCTTATTGCTGTCATTCATACGTTTAACCGAACGGCAGGACGGCTCATGGAACTTCCCTGTATTTGTATTAATAATATACGTGTACTCTGCTTCCTTTTCTGATCCTACTTCTGTTTCCGTCTGAGTTTCCTCTGTAGTGCTCTTGAATGTTGCATGATCTGTTTTCGTTGTTTCTTCTGACAGATTCTGATTTTCTTCCACACCCGGCACATCTGCTTGCCGTTCCGTTACAAAGGTAATTGTTTTTCCATCGCTGCAGGCCTGAATCGTCCCATTCTGATCTGTACGATACACTGTGCATCCTGCACTTTCCAGTCGATCAAGCACTTCTTCGGTTGGATGTCCATATGAATT
>DJPV01000016.1:0-8628 GCA_002437435.1 Lachnospiraceae bacterium UBA6403
AAAATGTGGAAAATGATTTCGGCGTCTTTACATTAAAAGTCTGTTGTGGCATAATCACTGTTGAGGAAAAAGCGAACGCACTTTGTACGTTTGTGGGGCGACAGGATATAATAAAGGGTTCAATTTACTTAGATTCTATTAATACGGCAGGATATGAACTGTATTATCTGTTGCCGCTGTTTTATAAAAACAGTTTCCCATGTTATTTATTTTTATAGAAAGGTCAGAATACCATAATGGAAGTGATAGATTTTCATTCTCATGTTCTTCCCGGTATAGATGATGGCAGTAAGAATGTAGAGACATCGATGGAGATACTTCGCAGAAGTAAAGCGTCCGGTGTTGATATTATGGTTGCAACGCCGCATTTCTATGCAGATTGTGACCGGATCGAGCGGTTTATTGAGAAGAGAACCGGAGCATATCAGAAGATCAAGACTCAGCTGGGTAAAGATACTCCGCAGATTCTGCTCGGTGCAGAGGTTGCGTTTTTTGAAGGAATGGATCAGGCTGAGAAGATTGATCAGTTGACAATTAATGGTTCGAGGCTTATGTTATTAGAGATGCCTTTTCGTGTGTGGAGACAGACGGATATAGATCAGGTGAGAAATCTGATCGAACAGAGAAACTTTTCTCTTATCATTGCACATCTGGAGCGCTTTATGAAGACGGCAGGAAATAAAAAATATATAGAAGAACTGATGTCACTTTCGGTAACGATACAGATCAATGCAGAGAGCTTATCAGACTGGAGACAGGCACATGCATTGATAAAGATGTTCAAAAAAGGACAGGCACATATTCTTGGAAGTGACTGTCATGGAATACATCATCGTCCGCCAAATCTGATGGAGGGACGACAGGTCTTAGAGAAAAAAGTCGGTGAAGTCTGTATTCGAAAAATGGATGAATACGGGATGGGTTTGCTGCAACAGATCAAAGCTGATAAAATGCAGGAATAACAGCAGGAAGAAAAATTTATTTGCAGCAGAAAATACGGAGGATATCGATTATGTCGAAAAAAGTTGCGATAATCATAAGTGCAGTATTATTTGTGATACTTGTTGCACTGATCATATGTGAAAAAGCATTTCCAACAGGTGGATCTGATCTGGTAAGCAGTCTGTTTTAAGGGTGGTTTGAGATGTCACGAGTGATTCACAGCAGACAGGAAAAAAGAAAATTATATAAGAAACTGACGATTACCATAGTGGCTGTTGTGATATTCTGTATTGCGCTGGCAGTTGTATTCCGCGCGATAGACAGGCAGAAGCTTCGGGTACAGCAGGCATATGAAACCGAACTTGGCGTAGTTACATTAAATGGTAAGAAATATGTTCCGAAGAAGAATATAGAGACATACCTGTTCATGGGTATTGATTCATTTGATAAAGTTAAAAAGGTGACTGATTATGACAGTGGGTCACAGAATGATGTACTGATCCTTATGGTTCGGGATATCAGCACAGGGACATTTAAGACGATGGCGATCAACCGTAATACGATCACGAATGTTAAATCGCTTGATCTGGATAATTCCTATCTTGGTGAGACGGAGATGCAGATTGCACTGGCACATTCAAGTGGTGACGGACTGGAAGCCAGCTGTGAGAATACAGTAGATGCTGTATCCGAATATCTGCATGGACAGGAGATCGATGGATATGCAGCGGTTAATATGGGCGCGATCGGAACGATCAATCATATGGCTGGTGGAGTAACAGTTACGATCGAGGATGATTTTTCAGAGATAGATCCAAGTCTTAAAATGGGAGAGACGATCTGTCTGACAGATGAGCAGGCAGTTGAATTTATTCATGACAGATGGGGCGTGGCAGATGAGACAAATGAGAATCGTATGCACAGGCAATCCGTCTATCTGACAGAATTAAAGAAGATCATTAAAGAGAAATGCCAGCAGAGCAGTACATATCCACTGGAGTTGTATGAGTCTATTCAGGACTATATGGTTACAAGCATTAATAAGAGTAAGTTCAGCAAGCTTGCATTGCTGGTTGCAAAAGAAAAAGATGAAGGAGAAGTTTCAATCGATGGTACGGTTGGAACGGATGATCTTGGATATGCAACATTTGAGCCGGATGAACAGAGTCTGGAAGCAGCGATCGCAGAATTGTTCTATGAAGAATATGAAGAATAAAAAGTAATTTCACTTTTTACGGAGGATAACATGAATACAAAGAATAATAGAGTATCGGAACCGGATACAATAAAAGAAGAAAAGAATAACTATATCAGAGTTGTTCAGACGGAAGAAGATGATAAAGAGATCGATCTGGTCGATCTTGGATATGCATTGATGGATAAGCTTCATTTTATCATACTTGCATTTCTGCTTGGAGCAGTTTTGTTAAATGCATATGCTTATTTCCTGATCAAACCGACATACCAGTCTACAGCAAAGCTGTATGTTGTATCAGCGTCAGAGGATTCAGTTGTTAATCTGTCGGATCTGAATATCGGTACATCTCTTACAAAAGACTATGAAGACCTGATGCTCAGCTATCCGTTGTTAGATCAGGTAACTGCAAAGCTGAATCTGAGTTATGACTATGAGCAGCTGGCAGGAATGATTACTCTGGAGAATCCAACGGATACCCGTGTACTGAAGATCACTGTTACCAGTACAGATCCTGAGGAAGCAATGAACATTGCAAATACACTTGCGGAGATATCAGTCAAATATCTGCCTGAGACCATGAGTACAAATGCACCGAATATTGCACAGGTTGCAAGAATACCGGACGAGAAGGCAGGACCAAGTTATCTGAAATTTACATTGATCGGAGCTTTACTCGGAGCATTCTTATACTGTCTGGTTATCATTATCAGATATCTGTTAGATGATACGATCCATACAGCATCTGACATGGAGAAGTATTTTGGAATCGTTCCGCTGACCTCTATTCCTGAGAGTGAACAGTTCAATCAGGGAGCTTCAGCAGCTGATAAAGAGAAGGCAAAATCCGGTCTGAAAGGAAGAAACAAATGAAAAAACTCAGTATAGATTTTAATGAAATGCCATATGCAGTAGAAGAAGCAATGAACCGTCTTCGAATCAATATTAAGTTCTGCGGAAAGAATACTAAAAAACTTCTTATCACAAGCAGTCTTCCAAATGAGGGAAAGAGTACAATATCCATTAATCTCTGGAAGATGATGGCAGAGGCAGGATTCCCAACCGTATTTCTGGATGTGGATCTCAGAAAGTCTGTAATTAAAGGCAGACATAATATAAAATCAGAATCAGAGATCAAGGATCTCGGATATTATCTGTCAGGTCAGGCGGAATATGAAGATGTTGTATATGAGACAAATATTCCGAATGCATATATTGTTCCGTGCTGCAATCTGTTAGAGAATCCATCTGCATTATTAGAGGATGCCAGATTTGCAGAACTTTTAGATAAGCTGGCAGAACAGTACAGATATGTAATTATAGATTCACCGCCTCTTGGAAGTGTTGCAGATGCAGCCCAGGTTGCATCCCTTTGTGATGGAGCCGTTCTTGTCGTAAGAAGCGGCGAGACATCAAGAAATGTGATCCGCCAATCCATGCAGCAGTTAGAACAGGTAAATTGCAGATTATTGGGTGTTATACTAAACCGTGTTGAGGTCTCGGGAAGGGCATATAAAAGTTATTACGGAAAGTATGGCAAAGATTATGGCTGTGGCTACGGTTATGGCGAAAAGAAATATTCCGGTAAGAAGGAAAAATAAAATGAAAAGCTCGGGTGATTCAACTGGTACGTGGCATACAGTTGTTTTATCATATATGTGTTTGATTCCAACAAAAGATAGTTTCTATCGATAACTTGGGATAAAACACCTTTATCCAAAAATGTGGTAGGAAGGAGAAAAGGACATGAAGAATTTAAAGAAACTGATTGCTATTATCATGGTGATCGCTCTGATGATTCCTTGTACAGCAATGGCTGCAACAGAGTCTCCTAGCAAGGCTTCTTTAAAGAGCAGAAACACAACAATTGCTCTTTCAAAGACTTCTTTTACATTCAACAATAAGACACAGAAACCTAGCGTTAAGAAGGTAACTTACAAGAACGCCGCCGGTAAGAAGATCGACCTTAAGGAAGGGACAGATTACAAGGTAACTGTAAGCAATACTAAAAATGCCGGTACTTACAAAGTAACAATTACCGGTATGGGTAAGTACAGCGGATCTGTAAAGGCTTCTTACACAATCAAGAAGGCTTCGCAGAAGAAGAATGTAAAGGTTACAAACAAATATAAGGCAACTAAGGCTAAGACTTTCAAGAAGAAAGCAAAATCTTACACATTCAAAGCAACAGGTGTAAAGGAAAAGGCTAAAGTTACTTATACAACAAGCAGCAAGAAGATCAAGGTCAAGAACGGCAAGATTATATTATCTAAGGGTATCAAGAAAGGTACTTACAAGGTAACAATCAAGGTTGCTAAGACTAAGAACTACTCAGCTTACTCAAAGACAGTAACAATCAAGGTTAAATAATTTAACCTAAAATAAAAATGCTATAGCATGGGGTATCCTGGCCACGAGGGTACCCTTTTTCTATGCAGTTTTCGTTTACAAGAAGACAAAAATGTTGTATATATAGAGAGACTTACAGATAAAAATTATCAATAAGATAATGGGAGATATAAATGAGCAAATACAAATTAATAGCATTCGATATGGATGGAACATTGCTGAATTCCAGGAAGGAGATTTCAGAATGCACTATGGATGCAGTTAACAGGGCGTTTGACGCAGGAAAAGAAGTGATCCTTTCCACCGGAAGATGTGTGGCAGAACTCCGGGAATATTTTAAAATGATTCCGAGACTTCGATATGTTGTCTGCTCCAGTGGCGCGATCCTGTATGATGTGAAAGAGGAGAAGATACTGTATTCGAATTCGATCTCTGCAGAACTGGTAAAAAAGATTCTGGAAGCCAGCAGGAAAGAAGATATGATGGTGCATCTGCTTGCAATCGAATCCATCGTACAGAAGAAGGATATTCCACAGATGGAACGCTTTGGGATGGGTGTCTACCGGCCAATGTATGAGAAGGTTACAACACAGGTAGATGACATTTATGCGTATTATTACGAAAAACCATTTGAGGTTCCAAAGTTGAATCTTTATCATGCAACAGCAGAGGGCAGGGAGAGAACACGAAAACGCCTGACAGGTTTAGATCTTGTTCTTGCTGATGCAGAGAAGACTTCGCTTGAATGCTCGGCGACAGGAGTTACAAAAGGAACCGGACTGCTCCGCCTGTGTGATCATTTGAAAGTCGGAATTGATGAAACGATCGCAGTTGGTGATGCAGATAATGATCTGAATATATTAAAGACTGCAGGCCTTGCGGTGGCAGTTGGAAATGCAAATGAACATGTAAAAGCAGTTGCTGATGTCGTTGTAAATGACTGTGACCATGATGGATGCGCGGAAGCAATTGATAAATATTTATTATAAAGAATTAAGAGGCTATACAAATGACAATCAAAGATCTGAAAGCAGGACAGTCTGCAACAATTTGTACCGTTGGAGGAGATGGAGCGTTAAGACAGCATTTTCTTGATATGGGGGTAATACCGGGAATTGAAGTTACATTGATAAAGTATGCACCAATGGGTGATCCGTTGGAAATTCGGATTCATGATTATGAACTGACACTTCGACTGGCAGATGCAGAGCAGATTGAGGTATCAAATAAAAAATCGGATGCAGATGAACATAGAAAAGACAGTGAAAAAGACAAAAATTTCCAGGAACATCCCGGCTTGGGTGAAGGTGGAAAATACCATGTAAAAGCAGATGAGCATCCCCTTCCTAAAGATGAGATCCTTACATTTGCACTTGTTGGAAATCAGAACTGTGGTAAGACCACATTATTTAACCAGCTTACAGGCTCTAATCAGCATGTCGGTAATTTCCCGGGAGTAACTGTGGATCGAAAAGAGGGAGTGATCAAAGGGTACCCGGATACAAGAGTAACAGACCTTCCGGGAGTATATTCACTGTCACCATACAGCAGCGAGGAAATCGTGACCAGACAGTTTGTGTTCGAGGAAAAACCAAAAGGAATAATTAATATCGTAGATGCAACAAATATTGAAAGAAACCTGTATCTGACAATGCAGCTCATGGAATTAAATATCCCGATGGTACTGGCGCTTAATATGATGGATGAGGTTCGTGAAAATGGAGGATCGATCCGGATCAATCAGTTGGAAAGCATGCTGGGAATTCCGGTTATTCCAATTTCAGCAATTAAAAATCAGGGAGTAGAGGAACTGATCGAACATGCGGTTCATGTTGCAAGATATCAGGAACGTCCGGGCAGACAGGATTTCTGTGATCCGGAAGACCATGGCGGTTCCGTACATCGATGCCTGCATGGAATTATGCATCTGATAGAAGATCATGCAGAGAGTGCAGGGATTCCGGTGCGTTTTGCTGCGGCAAAGGTTGCAGAAGGGGATACAGAGATGGAGAAATCTCTGAAGTTGGATCAAAATGAAACGGAAATGATCGAACATATTGTAAGTCAGATGGAAGAAGAGCGTGGTATTGACCGTGCAGCAGCAATCGCGGATATGCGTTTTGATTTTATTCAGAGAATATGCAGGCAGACGGTTGTAAAACCTGTTGAAAGTAAGGAAAGGATCAGAAGCCGGAAGATAGATACGATACTTACCGGTAAATATACTGCGATACCAACATTTATCCTGATCATGGGAGTCGTATTCTTTCTGACTTTTAATGTGATCGGATCAGTATTGCAGAACCTGCTGGAAAAGGGAATTGATTATCTGACAGTTCGGGTCGATCATTTATTGACAGCATGGTCCGTGAATTCAGTTGTTCACTCTCTGGTAATAAATGGTATTTTTAAAGGCGTTGGTAGTGTACTGAGTTTCCTGCCGATCATTGTAGTATTGTTTTTATTTCTTTCTCTGCTTGAAGACAGTGGATATATGGCACGTGTAGCATTTGTCATGGATAAGCCACTCAGGAAGATTGGTTTGTCAGGAAGAAGTATTGTGCCGATGCTGGTAGGTTTTGGTTGTACTGTTCCGGGAATTATGGCGAGTCGTACGCTTCCGTCAGAACGTGACCGAAAAATGACGATACTTCTGACACCGTTTATGAGCTGCTCGGCTAAGTTGCCGATCTATGCTTTTTTTGCAGCAGCCTTTTTCCCGAAGTATAAAGCACTGGTTATGGTTGGTTTATATGTTGCTGGAATATTTATAGGAATACTTGTGGCACTTATTATCCGAAAAACATTATTCAAGGGCGAGGCAGTGCCGTTTGTTATGGAACTTCCAAACTACAGAATGCCGGCAGCAAAAAATGTATTACAGTTACTATGGGAAAAAGCAAAAGACTTTTTGCAGAGAGCATTTACAGTTATCTTTGTCGCAACGATCGTGATCTGGTTTCTGCAGAGTTTTGATCTGCATTTCAATCTGACCGAAGATTCGCAGAATAGTATTCTGGCTGTTGTTGCGGGCTTGGTTGCACCGATATTTGCACCTCTTGGCTTCGGAGACTGGAGGATATCAACGGCACTGATCTCTGGATTTATGGCGAAGGAGAGTGTGGTATCGACATTATCGGTGCTGACCGGAGGCATGGATGTCATTCATAAGATCCTGACACCTGCATCTGCATTGTCTTTATTGATCTTCTGTCTGCTTTATACTCCGTGTATAGCAGCTATTTCGTCAGTGAAACGGGAACTTGGAGGTAAGTGGGCATTAGCGGTTGTGATCGGGCAGTGCGTTGTTGCCTGGATCGTGGCGGCACTGGTCTATGCGGTTTGTCTTTGTTTCTAAAACAAATGTAAATAAAAACGGAGATCAGGCGGGATTCTAAAAAAAATGTAAAATAAGACAATCCGGTAAAGATTTTCTTTACTTTTTGGATTGGGGTGGCTATAATACAAATTGACTGTGGAACATGGTAGTATGAACTAACCACCATAGAAAAATACTTAGAAAGAAAAGAGGATTTGTGTACAATGAAAAATATTGATTTAAGCAAGTATGGCATTACCGGAACTACAGAGATCGTTTACAACCCTTCATACGAAACACTTTTCGAGGAAGAGACAAAATCTACTCTTGAAGGATATGAAAAAGGACAGGAAACAGAACTTGGTGCTGTTAATGTAATGACAGGTATTTATACAGGACGTTCACCTAAAGATAAGTATATTGTTGTTGATGAGAATTCAAAAGACACAGTATGGTGGACAACAGATGCTTATAAGAACGATAACCATCCAATGACAGAAGAGACATGGGCATCCGTTAAGGATATTGCTAAGAAGGAACTTTCAAATAAGAGATTATTTGTAGTTGATGCTTTCTGTGGTGCAAATGCTGATACTCGTATGGCTATCCGTTTCATCGTAGAAGTTGCTTGGCAGGCACATTTCGTAACAAACATGTTCATCAAGCCAACTGCTGAAGAACTTGAGAACTTCGAGCCGGACTTCGTTGTTTACAACGCATCAAAGGCTAAAGTAGAAAACTATAAAGAACTTGGTCTTAATTCAGAGACATGTGTAGCATTCAACATCACAAGCCATGAGCAGGTTATCATCAATACATGGTA
>DJPV01000016.1:8663-10812 GCA_002437435.1 Lachnospiraceae bacterium UBA6403
GGCGGAGAGATGAAGAAGGGTATGTTCTCAATGATGAACTACTACCTTCCACTTAAGGGAATGGCAGCTATGCACTGTTCAGCAAACACAGATATGAACGGTGAGAACACAGCTATCTTCTTCGGTCTTTCAGGAACAGGTAAGACAACACTTTCAACAGATCCTAAGCGTCTTCTGATCGGTGATGATGAGCACGGCTGGGATGACAATGGCGTATTTAACTTCGAAGGTGGCTGCTACGCAAAGGTTATCGACCTTGATAAGGATTCAGAACCAGATATCTACAACGCGATCAAGAGAGATGCTCTTCTTGAGAACGTAACAGTAGATGCAAACGGTAAGATCGACTTCACAGATAAGAGCGTTACAGAGAATACTCGTGTATCTTATCCAATTAACCATATTAAGAACATCGTTCGTCCTATTTCATCAGCTCCGGCAGCTAAGAATGTTATCTTCCTTTCAGCAGATGCATTCGGAGTACTTCCTCCAGTATCAATTCTGACACCAGAGCAGACACAGTACTACTTCCTGTCAGGATTCACAGCTAAACTTGCCGGTACAGAGCGTGGAATCACAGAGCCAACACCTACATTCTCAGCATGTTTCGGACAGGCATTCCTTGAGTTACATCCTACAAAGTATGCTGAAGAACTTGTTAAGAAGATGAAGAAGAGCGGAGCTAAGGCTTATCTTGTAAATACAGGATGGAATGGAACAGGCAAGCGTATCTCAATCAAGGATACAAGAGGTATCATCGATGCTATCCTCAGCGGTGCTATCCTTTCAGCTCCTACAAAGAAGATTCCTTACTTCAACTTTGAAGTACCTACAGAGCTTCCAGGTGTTGATCCAGCAATCCTTGATCCTCGTGACACATATGCAGATGCTTCTGCATGGGAGACAAAGGCATTAGATCTTGCTGACAGATTCATCAAGAACTTTGCTAAGTACGAGAGCAACGAAGCTGGTAAGGCATTAGTTGCAGCAGGTCCTCAGAAATAATATCTGAATGATCAGAATACAATATATGTTCGTGAGATACACCTGAGACGATATATCGTCAGGAATATTATTCGGACAAAGGAGAACCGGGTGTGGGTTTCACACCCGGATTTTCTTGCTTTACGGAGAATTTTGTTCTGTAAAGTAAAAACATATATTGATAACCGTGTTGTACCCGGTACAATTTATGCAAGAACGGAGAGTTGATTGAAATGAAGGCAGGACAGAACAGGCAGGCAGAGAGGCAGATGTCAGAAGCATTTATTACCAGCGTATTTCTGGCATTATCCGGTGGATTCCAGGATGCCTATACATATTTTACAAGAGATGAAGTGTTCTCAAATGCACAGACAGGAAATGTGGTGTTGATGAGCCAGCATTTTATGATGGGTGAATGGCAGGCGGGACTTCGTTACCTGTACCCATTGTTTGCATTTGCATTTGGCGTATTCTTTGCTGAGCAGATACAGGGCAGATTCAAATATGCGAAGAAACTGCACTGGAGACAGTATATTTTGTTAATGGAGATATTGATCTTATTTTTTGTGGGCTTCCTGACAGAAGGCTGGAACATGCTGGCGACAGTACTGGTATCCTTTTCCTGTGCGATGCAGGTTCAGACATTTCGAAAGGTTAATGGACATTCATATGCGAGCACGATGTGTATTGGAAATCTTAGAAGCGGCACAGCGGCATTATCTGTATATTTAAGAGAAAAGAAACCGGAGCAGCTAGAACTGTCGTTGTATTATTTTGGCGTGATCCTGTTCTTTGCGATCGGAGCCGGAATCGGTGGCATCATGTCAGTACATCTGGGCTTCCATGCCATTTGGGTATCCAGCGGACTGCTTCTTATCAGCTTCCTTCTGATGTTTAAGGATCGGCTTGCGAAGGATGTGCATGAACTGGAAGGAGATATAGAAGAAGATATTCAGAAGATCGAATCGCAGATTCATGAAGAAATTAAGAAATAGATAAGAATAAAATAACAGGTACTCATTTTATTATACTTATGCGATAATGATAAAAAATTATTTGTTTGCAGGGGGAAATTTTCCGAATTTATTGAGTGAGCTGTGCTTACGAGATAATGAACGTAAAATTATTTGCCTGCAGGGATGCTGATTTTGTGGACTGTATTGAG
>DJPV01000016.1:10852-11629 GCA_002437435.1 Lachnospiraceae bacterium UBA6403
GCAACAAAAGAAACAAATATGTGTGATATACTGCATTATACTGATATTAACTGCCACAGTATTTGGCATGGGAGATATGGAAAGTGCCAGAATGGAACAAAGCCTGAAACAGAGCAAAGCAGTACTTCGTGAAATACAGACTGCCACCATCAATGAGGTTGGAATTCTTCCGACAGGAAATGTTCTTCGAACGGTATTTGAAACGCAGAATCTGAAAACGGTTCAGTCAAAAAAAACGGTCGATCTTTGGATCCTGTTTTTGCCGTTTCTATTTACTTTGTCAGGATTCGTCTGTGACACCCGGATATGGTGGATGAAATCCAGCACGCTGATACAGGGATCTCAATGGTATCGGAGACTTGCTTATATACATAAAAAGGATGGAAAGAAACTTCTGACTTCTTACATTTAAATAAAAGATGTGTAAGAAGAAAAGGAGAATATTAAAATGGGTATGGATATATTTGCTATTGTTTTTGGTGTTGTTGCGATTGGTCTTGGAGGATATTTTTTCATTAACGAGACGTTTATCAGGAAAGATACCGATCATGATAAGTCATCTGCAGATACAGAAAAGAACAGCAAGGAGTCATAAGCAGAAAAGCAGCTGCGAACGAATTGTAAAAAACAATAGATGAGATAATGAGTGCAGGAGAGCCAACATGCTTGCATGATTGGCGAACGACGAATTGGATCATGATAGTTGCGAAAGCAACGGTAAGCGCCAAAGGTGCGAAGCACATGATATAATGGTAGAAAACTGTCAGAATTGATCAT
>DJPV01000018.1:0-19043 GCA_002437435.1 Lachnospiraceae bacterium UBA6403
CCATATCTATCTATTCTAGTTCCTGGTTGCAACACTTCATCCATTGGTGTATTTTTAAAACCATCATTGTCAGGCCAATGAATTTCACCTGTTACTTGGTCAAAATACTTAGGGTTATCAAAAACATCTTTATATTTTAGATAAAGCTCATCGCTTGGAGTATATATCCAACTACTGATCTTATTTCGCTCTTCCTGACTAATAGTCTTACTGCTTTCTCCAAGTTCCTTCTCAATCTCGTCAGGCGTCTTTCCCTGCTTGAGTCTGTCGACTGCATCATCACCGTATTTCCCTATGATTGTGACAGTATCATCTCCATGTACTATAATCGCATCGACAGCATCATCTCCATATTTCCGGATGATCTCTATTGCTTCATCTCCGTTTTTGATAAGACACTCTGCCACATCGTCTGCGTTTTTCGAAGAACCCTTCATCAGCTCGAAGATCTCGTCCATCTTATCCGCAAAACCATCCATCTGTGAAAGCTGCTTCAACACATCAGGAGACGCCCCAAGACTTCTCGCCTTTCTCAGCCAGTCAAGTCCTGTATCTCCGAAGTTCTTTGCAAACATACTTATCACTTCATCAGAAAGTCCCAGCTTCTTAAGATTTGTTACCAGCTTGCTGATGTCTTCCAGCTTCGCTCCGTTTGCCAATAGCTCCTCTACTACATCAGCACCTAGAGACTTCACAAGTTTATTTTTCAGTGTAAGAGACAATATCGGTTTTGCAAGCTCTGAAAATAATGAAAGGCCTACGGTAAGTATCACATCAAATATAGTCTGTTTGACAATGATTTCTCCCGCTTCCTCATTACCATCCATATACGCATCAAACAGCTTAAAGGTCTGTATGCACGACCATACACTCACACCTATGCACACACCAGCAAGAGCTATCTGTGCTGATCCAAGAAACGATACAGCTCCGGCTGCTGCCATCATATTTATTGACTGGAAAATAAGGAGCATACCCTCTGTTATATCAACAAGTGTAAGTCCAAATTCAACCATAGTGTCATATATTACTTCGCTCTGGGTACTTCCGCCGTTTAACCCTCCCGATATCCTGTACGCAGCCGTTCCGTCTTCCGAGAGAACTATATAACCCACTCCGCTCCAGCTTCCAAGCACCATTTCCTCGCAGGGAATGAAAACCGTATAGCCATTTTGTGCCGCAGTTCTTATCTCCGATACCACCTCGTCCGCTGTGTCAAGTAATATCAGAGCATCTTCAAGATTTGAAGAATTAATAGCCAGAATGTCAACTCCACTTTCCACAGCATCCTTGAGTATACTTATAGTAGAAACAGCAGGTTCCCCCATAAGTTCTTCAAAAATTCCACTCTCATATTCCGAACCCATTATACCGGTCGTAAGCAGATATTCCCGCTCCGCATTCTCATCACCCAGAAGGCTCACCACACTGTGGCTGTCTTTATCCACATCCATGAACATATAGCCGAAATCAATCCCGCTTACCATTCCATAGATGTATTCCTTTTCGGCTTCATAACCTGCTATTGCTTCACTTATATTTCTTGTAGCTGCAACATTATAACTGTCCGCTGCTGCGGCATATGTCAAATCCAACTGGGCAAAATACAGTTTGCCCGTCATCTCAAGATATCTTCCCATATATTCAGGGCTATAGACATTTTTCTCTGACACACTGTCCTTAAGAGTGATTATCTCATCATAAAGACTTTCCATATCCGCATCACTTATGCTCTGTACATCAATGGTTACCGCATACATCGAACCTGCTGTAATTGTATTCGTTATTCTGTTGTTTCCTTCATTTGTATGGAACACTATGCTGAAACTGCTGTCCGTTCCAAGAGGGCTGTATAAAAGCTCCTCTTCCTTATCACTTACAGCCTCCCCATCCACATAAAGTACAGGTGTCATACGCACTGCATACGATGGAGTTGTAAATATATCCCCATATCCCGAAAGGATCTCTTCATCAGCATCAGTTGCAGCCTCATAAGAGAGAAGTATATGCTTGCCCGAAAGCTCATCCGCATTGAAACTTCCAAGAGTACAGCCATCCACTTCAAATGTCACCTGATCCCTTAATCGGTCAGGTAATTCCGCAAATGTTCCCTCTTCACTATCTACCTCATACTGCAGAGAAAGTGGAAGATACACTTCATCTCTCTGTTTTATTATACGTTTTCTGAAATAGACACTATTTAAATCCATTTCGGACAATGAATCTTCACATTCCGCATAAATATCATTGTAAACATTTTCGAATGTCTCTACAGCTCCCGACGATACAGCCTCATCAAGCTTTGCCGCAATTTCATCTGTATCTCCTGACACCGTATCATATACACTATGTACACTCTCATATTCCTTAATTCCCGTATCAAGGTCTATCCATACGCTCTCTCCATCTGCATCTCCCGCTCCCCGGTAGTTGCCGTAAGGTACAAGGGTTCTCACCCATACATGCTCTATTTTTAGATATACGGTTTTTCCTTCGGATGTAAGCCTTGTTACAGGCACCCCATTTGATGCAAGTACAGCCGCCGCACGCTCTGCTGTATCAGTTCCCGTAAGTGTCATGGCTTTTTCAGGCTCAAGAAGTATATTGCCCTCTACATACATTGAAGGATATCCCTTATATCGAAGCATAGCAATAAGAAGCCCTGCCTGGTCTACATCATTTCCGCCCTTTGACTCAAATGTTCCTGCAGCACCTTTCCTGCTACCGTAGTAATATTCATAATCTATGTTGTTCTTTATGTAATTATATATATTAAGCGGCGTATCAAGCTCACCGGCAAGCTTCTTCATTTCTTCGGTAAGTTCCATAATCCCTGTACAGGAAATAAGCTTCTCATCTGAAATCTCCGAAGTGTAGTCTTTTGCTGTGAAATTCTCCACATCACTTTTTTCCGCATTATAAAGCCCCGCTTCAACCGCCCTGTATACTTCCGGCTTATCCGAAATCTCTGATCCATATGTATGTACATCTTCATCAGCTCTAAGCAGCTCTCTCGCTTCTTCTATGAGCCCCAATACCTCAGTGGCATCTCCTGATGATATGTTCTCCTTCAGGGCTTTCTCTATATCCTCTGCCTTTTTCTTCCTCTCCGACAGTTCTGCCTGAAATTCCCCTTTTCTTTTCTCCAGAAGAGACTGTGCTTCATCTGACAGGTTACTTAATTCATCACTGCTTTTGATTATTTCTTCAGCTTCTTCTGCCATCTGCCCAAAGGCTTCTTCGACAGCATACAGATGTGTGGCTGTCTCTTCCACATTTCCACTTTTTACCTGTTCTTCCAGCGTATCAAGTTCTGTGCCAAGAAGTTCTGAGGCAAGCATAGTATTCTCCTGACTATCCACCGACTCTTTCTCTGTATCTTTTTCAGGCGCAGTATTCTCCGTTTTATATTCATCCTGCACCGTATTATTTACACTGCCGCTTTTTCCACAGCCGGCAAGCATGTTCAGACTTAACGCAAATACAAGCAGCATTGCTATGCATTTATATCCATATTTATAAGTTTTAATTTTTTCTATCATTTATTTATCCTCAATTTTATGTTGGTAATAAGTTGCCTGTATATTGATTTTCTTTGCAATTATGCTTCCTTTATAGTCAAAATCACACACATTTATTGTAACAGTACCATTTGGAGCATATATCAATCCGTTTCCATTTACGTTTGTCGCCTGTATAGTTATGTCACCATTTTCGGAAGCTATTACTACAGGATCTTTATATCCAAGAGTCATAACATTTGCATTAAAAGATATATCTCCGTTCGAAACTAAATCTGCGAATATATTAACCCTATTGCACCATGCTCTCGTAGTCGTTTTACATATAGTAGGATTGGTTACATTTGCCATATTGTACTCTGCGATTTCTTCAATTCCCGTATTCTGTTTCATATTGTCCAATATGTCTGTCATATAATTCGGAAGTTCTATCTGCGAAGCATTCTCGATTTTCTCTGCTATATGAAGATCTCCTCCCGCTATCTGCAATTTTCCCGCAGAATATGCCGTACCGAGAAGATTTAAGGTACTTCCCTGGAATCTGAATGTTTCATTTCCATACACAATACCTTTTACATCTGCCTGACAACAGAATAATTGTACTTCTTTCTCACTTGCAAATAATGCATATGGAAGATCAAAATACGATTCATTATCAGGTATTTCTATCTCTTGAACAAATTCTTCCCCGATATTTCCCGCATTATCAACAGGACGTATATGAATATATACAGTAGTTCCCGGGGTACATTCTCCAAGATTCACAGTTGCCTTATCCTGATTAGCCGGAACTATGTCAGATATAAGATTTCCTTTCTCATCATACTCTGCAATATCCTCTATATACTCCTTATCGCTTACCTCCACTATATAGCCCTTTAATCCTGAAAGAGCTGTTGCCGTCACTATATTTGACTGTATGTTCTCCGTTTCAGAACTTGCCGCTATTCCTTCAACGTAATACTGATATGTTGTCCCCCTGTCCTCGCCATATATAGTTGCAATACCGTTATCCGAAATTTCCAGATCATCAACAACCGGCGCGTCCAGATCGTAAAATGATTTATCAGCTGAACCTGTACTGTATGTAAACTGTTTTAAATAAAAAAGTGTATTTGCCAGTACCTTACGCTCATCATCTGTAGCAAGTCCATTACTGTGTCCTGTCTGTATCATCGCAAGCTGATTATTTGTAAATAAATAGGCACATGATGTCACCCCGGTAGCTGAATCCGTACAGTTCCCATTCGTCTCCAGTTCCATCCATACAGTCGATCCCAGACTGCCGCCCGAACATTGTCCCTGTGTATGTTGTCCATGGAATATCAAGTGTACCTGACAGATTCCACGGATAGCCTGTAAGGAACCCTTGTTTTACTACTTTTACTTTACTTGAAAATCCTGATGAAGCCCCTCCCATTTTCATTCCAAGCATATCTGAAAATTTTAAAAAATAAGGCTTGTACCAGAGCGTATCATGTCCAAACAAAGCACCTCTGCCTGAATCTATAAATTTCTTAGTTGCTATATATGACTTTTCATTTAAATCTTTTGGTGATCCTATAGGTCCGTTGTAATCACTTGAACCAAACATCAGAACATCATATTTATAATTTCCGTCCTCATCAAACAGATATTCTTCAGGCTCGGCATTATAATCATCTATATAAACAGTATCTATATCAAATAAGCCTTTTCCTGCCGGCTCACCTGTTCCGCTTACAGTCGTTTCCATCCAGTCGACAAGATAATTTTCCGCCGTTAAACGAGGATATATATTAAGTACCCTTACCTTTTCATTTCCGTTCCATGTAGAGCGTGTCTCCCAAACACCGTCTCCCTGCTTTCTAAATACCCTGTAACCATATCTTTCGTCATCATTTGTTATGTCATTCCAGTCAAGCTCTATACCATAATCTTCACCGTCTTTAACTGTACATGTCAATTTCAGTTCAGGTTTTTCCTTTTTATGCACCGTAAAATTAAACTCAGTACTTTTCCATATATTCTCTATTCCCGCATCTTCCTTAGACAGCACTTCAGTACGGAGTACATATGTCCTGCCTTCGGTCGCAACAATATCCATAACAGCGTCCGTCTTCTGTTCTTCCTGTTTCGGGATAAAAAGACATTCTTTTTCTTCTGTCTTTATGATCTCCCCATCTTCCAGTAAAGTGTAACGAATAACAGCCTTCATCTCTTGGTTAATGGTATATTGTATGGTATCCTTTACACTTCCATATACACTGCCATCCTCTGCCTGTACAGCATTTAACTTCTTTTCCACATCATCGGTATCATTTATTAATTCCCTTTTGTACAGATAACCTGCCAGTTTTGCCTGTTCCGAAAATGTCTCTTCAGAAAAATCTGCGGTAAAAACATTCTGACAGTAGCTGTCCAACTTTTCGTACACAGAAGCATTGTCAACATTCGCCAATAACAAAACGATACCAACCTGTGCAGATAATTCCGGTACGGATATGTCAAATTTTGTATAACCAAAACCTCCGTCCGCTTTCTGCTGTCCAATCAGATAATTAACAGCCTTCGTCATCTTATCTGAATGATATTTCTGTTCCGTACTATCTGTGATTTCTTCCGGTCCGTCTTTTTCCCATACTGCTTCTTGTGCCAGCAATACCAGCATAGTATCATACACATCGCTCGTATAGGATTCTGTAAGACCAAATCCGCCATCCTCATTCTGCCACTCCCAGACTGTATCCAGATAGCTTTGACTTCCCCTTGCCCATGCAAGATGTGCCAGTTCATCTACGTTAAGCACTGTCTGTTCCTGCTCCCATTTTGTTAAAAACGCACTGTCTGTTTCGTTTTTTTCTTCACGCAATACTGCCATTGCATTACAGGTGAAATTCGGAAGTCCTGCATTTTTCCATTCCCCACTTTCTTCACCCATTTCTTTGAGCCATGAAAGTGCCTGCGGTTTCCCTCTTTGTTCTTCTGCATTGGCAGAAAATGGTATTAAGTTTAATAATAAAATAATGGTGAATATAAGACTTGTAAGTATTACGCTTTTCTTTTGTATGCGTTTCATACTACCCCCCCTTTTTTAATTATAATTTTTTAGAATCAGCTTAATCTACATGTACAAATGTAATAATAAACCAGGTATATGCTCCTTCTTCACTCCGCACCGTAATCTTGCCGCCCATTCCCTCTACGATAGATTTTGTAAGGGATAAGCCGATTCCGACACTGTTCGGATTCACATCATGGTGTACACGGTAGAATCGTTTAAATATATTTCCGAGATCTTTCTCTGCGATTCCCATTCCATGATCCTTGACATAGATTCTGGTAAAGACCGGATTGTGTTCTACCTCAACCGTGATCTCTGTCTTCTCCGGTGAGTAATCGGATGCATTCTTTAAAAGGTTGATGATTGCCTCTACGAGCCAGTCACCGTCACAGACCAGCTTCCTGCCATCCTCGCAGATCACACGGATATCCTGTTCCCTGCTCTCCGTCAGATAGGTTACGCTGTCTCTTGCCTGTAATAATAACAGCTTCAGATCACATTCTTTTCTGTCAAACTGGATTGCTCCCGCCTCGATCCGGGCAAGCTTTAAAAGAGATAATACCATCCATTCCATTCTGGTAAGCTGATTTTTTGATTCGTTAAGCACCTGCATCCGTTTTTCTTCATCTGTAAAGGAATCATCCAGTAACAGATCGATGAATACATTTAAGGATGCCAGCGGTGTCTTAAGCTGATGAGAGATATCTGACATGATATCCCGTAAGAATACTTTCTCTGACATTTCCCGCTCTTTGCTTTCTTTTAAAAATGTCACCATCTTATAAAAGTTCGTATATAAGATTCCGATCGTACCCTGCATGTATTCTTCTTCCGGCAGCTCATCTTCTCCCTGAACTACACGAAGCATCTCATCCGACACATGCTCAACCTCCCGATAAGTATGGTCAATCTCCCGATAACTGACGAAAAACAAAATTACAAGCCCAACTGCTAATACCAGCAGGATAACCGCAATTCTCTTTTCATCGCCACCGAACAGAAACCGTATACCGATTCCAACCACTGCCAGCAATATTACAGACAGGATCACAAATCGTTGTATGAATCTTTTTCTCTCAAAATCACTTTTCAAGGCTTTAGTTTCCTCTTTAAATATCCCTTCCCACGTTTGCAAGAACCATAGCCGACATCTTCGGTACTTTCATATAAAGCATATTATGTTCTACCTTATAGTCACAGGCTTCCAGACTGTAGCCTTCCTCGTTTGTAAGCATCACTCTGCGCATGATCTCATGATTCTTAACACCGATTCGTCTGACATGCAGCTTCACATCGATGTCTTCATAATTCGTATTCAGAATCACAACCAGCTGCTCCGTATCTGTGAACCGTCCATAAGCAATGATCTTATGTGCTCCATGCAAGAACATAACCGAGCCACGGATCAGAGCCTCATAGTTTTTATGGATACGGATCATGTCTTTATGGAACTGGATCAGTTCCATATCTTCTCTGCCCCATGGATAAGTTCTGCGGTCATCCGGATCGGTCCAGCCACAAAGTCCTGCTTCGTCTCCATAATAGATCGTCGGAGCTCCCGGCCAGGTCATCTGGAATACAACGCCCTGACGGAATATACCCTTATCGATACCCTCATTTGCCGCCTCCGGTCCCATCGTATGGGTACGTCCAACCCTCCGGTTTGTACGGGTTAAGAATCTGGAATGATCGTGATTTGACAATTCATTCATCGCGATCTCAAGGGATGGTCGCTGGAATCTCGCCATATGATAATTCATGGCTCCCATAAATGTATCCGGGTTACCTAACAGATCGCCACGGAACTCATCACTATGCTTCTCAACGCCGGTCAGAAACCAGGATATCGGCTCCATAAATGCATCATAGTTCATAACGGTATCCCACTGATCACCCTTTAACCATTGCTTCGGATCTCCATAATGCTCTGCCAAAATGATCGCATTCGGATTTGCTCCTTTGACTGCATCACGGAACATTTTCCAGAACTTATGATTATATTCCTCCGAATGTCCAAGGTCAGCTGCAACATCCAATCGCCAGCCATCTACATTATATGGCGGGGAAACCCATTTCTTTGCTATATTCATAATATATTCCACCAGCTTTGGGGAATCTTCATAGTTCAACTTTGGAAGTGTGTCATGTCCCCACCATCCATCATAGGTGGTATTATACGGCCACACCTCTTCATTATAAAACTTGAAGAATGACTTATACGGACTGCTCCAGGATACAAATGCCCCCTTCTCATAGCCTTCCTGATTCTCATAGATACACTCACGGTCCATCCATTTATTAAAGGAACCGCAATGGTTAAATACACCATCCAAGATAACACGCATACCACGACTGTGAATCTCTTCCACCAGCTCTGCAAAGAACTGATTGCTGGCTTCCAGATTCCGTTTGTCGGTTACACGACTGATATATTTTGTTGCTCTTTTATTCTCTTTTACCCCATCCGGCAGGCATTCGCCCTCGTCCACAACGATCTTTCCAAAATGCGGATCAATATAATCATAATCCTGAATATCGTATTTGTGGTTGGATGGTGATACAAATAACGGATTAAAATAGATAACATCTACGCCCAGATCCTGCAGGTAATCTAACTTATCCTTAACACCCTGAAGATCTCCTCCATAGAAACGGCCGACATCCATATTCGCGGGATATTCATACCAGTCTTTTACCTGTTTTGTAGGATTGTCGATATAGCAATATTCATTGTCCAGTACATCATTCGATGGATCACCATTACAGAAACGATCCACATATATCTGATAAAAGACAGCTCCCTTTGCCCAATCCGGCACATCAAATCCCGGACAGATCTCAAAGTTATAATCCGGATTCACATTCTTCTGTACACCGATCCTGTTATAATAACAGGTCACACAACCTGAATGGATCTCAAAATAATAGGATATATATTTCTCTCCGGCAGGGATCACCGCCGTATAGTAATCAAATAAATCATCGGATTCTTCAACAGACATGACGAGTTTCTCGCCATTGTAGATCAAATAAACTTCATCGGCATTATCTGCACATGTTCGAAATCTAACCTTCACCTGGTCATCGACACCAGGTTCCTGTGGTATTCTGTAGTATTCAGAACCATCGGAAAACAATCCCCCTACATTGATAACCGGCTTCAGATCATATATATAATCATGAATTCTTTCTGCGTTCGTGTATTTGTCGGACATTCAAAACTCTCCCTTTCGTTTATGCCTTTTCATTCTAATACTTTTTCAGTAAATAGACAACCTTTTTATGCCGACAACCAATAGCAAAAACTAAGCCCCACAGCATCTTCCACGGCTCCCCGGGGTCTGCCCCTGTTATAAGATACCTTGCTGTGTTTTCTACTCACTGCACATGTCTGATTCGTAAATACTCCTGTGCTAACTCGCCTTCGGCTCAAACAAGCACCCGTATTTACTGACAATGTGCAGTTCGTAACGAAAGCCTCGCAATGGTATCTTATAACAGGGGCAGACCCCGGGGAGCGGTGGAAGATGCTGCGGGGCTTTTTTTCGGACGGTCGGCATAAAAGGGTTGTCCTTTCACCTAAAAAAATAAAAGAGACAGTCAACGTACGACTGCCTCTTTTGGAGAAGGTATTTTGTTACTTATGGGGTGTAGCCAAAACTATATAATGTATTGGGGGGTTACAAGTATTATTATATACAAATGCTTCTAAAAGTCTGCCCAAACATTTTTTTATTTTAAAAATTTTATTGTGCAAAACAGAGAGCGGCGTTTTTTGAAATTATTCAAAAAACGCCGTTTTTGTGCAACATGTACAAATTTTTATAGGTTTTCTATCATTTTGTCCGTGTTACTATTGTCTATATTGTTGAAGGTTCTGTGTTAGCAGTAGAGTTTGCATTTGGAACATCATCAAATAATGCTTCAAACTCAGCCCGGTCGATTCTCTCTTTTTCAAGAAGAAGTGCAGCACACTTATGGAGAACATCTTCATGTGCTTCAAGGATCGCTCTGGCATCTGCGTAACACTCATCGATGATACGCTTCACTTCCTTATCAATCGTTCCGGCAACCTTCTCACTGTAATTCTTTGCATGACCAAGGTCACGTCCAAGGAATACTTCTTCCTGATCATCACTCTCATAATTGATCAGGCCAAGCTTCTCAGACATACCATACTTGGTAACCATTGCTCTGGCATACTGGCTTGCCTGTTTAATATCCTGTGAAGCACCTGTTGTAATATCCTCAAGGATCAGTTCTTCTGCAATACGTCCGCCAAGACTTACCTTGATATCCTCTAACATCTTTTCCCTTGTCATGAATACATTATCATTTTCAGGAAGTGGCATCGTATATCCACCCGCACCGGTTCCGGTCGGAATGATCGATACGGTATAGACCGGTCCCACATGAGGAAGCAGATGGAACAGGATGGCATGTCCTGATTCATGATAAGCAGTGATTCTGCGCTCACTCTCCGGTACCAGACGGCTCTTCTTCTCTCCACCGATTCCTACTTTGATAAATGATTTATCTACATCTTCCTTTACGATATAAGCACGGTTATCCTTTGCTGCACAAATGGCAGCTTCATTCATCAGGTTCTCCAGATCAGCACCTGCAAAACCTGCAGTTGTTCTTGCAATATCATTCAGATTTACATCTTCTGCAAGTGGCTTATTCTTTGTATGAACCTTCAGAATCTCTTCTCTTCCCTTGACATCCGGACGGTTTACGAATACCTTACGGTCAAAACGGCCCGGTCTTAAGATCGCATGGTCAAGAATATCCACACGGTTGGTCGCTGCAAGAACAATAATTCCTTCATTTACACCAAAACCATCCATCTCAACAAGCAGCTGATTCAAGGTCTGTTCTCTCTCATCATGTCCACCGCCAAGTCCGGTACCACGCTGTCTTGCAACAGCATCAATCTCATCAATGAAGATAATACATGGAGCATTCTTCTTTGCTTCATCAAACAGATCTCTTACACGGGAAGCACCGACACCGACGAACATCTCTACAAAATCAGATCCCGAAATACTGAAGAACGGTACACCGGCTTCACCGGCAACCGCTTTTGCCATCAATGTCTTACCGGTTCCCGGAGGGCCTACTAACAGAACACCCTTGGGAATTCTTGCTCCAACCTTTACAAATTTTCCCGGGTTCTTAAGGAAACTTACAATCTCCTCCAGATCTTCCTTCTCCTCATCCAGTCCTGCTACATCCTTAAATGTGACCTTTTTGCCGATATCTTCATTCTTCTTTGCACGACTTTTTCCAAAGTTCATCATCTGTCCGCCGGAACCGCCACCCTGGATGCGTCCAATCATAAAAGTCATGATAATGACCATAACGATCATAATGATCAGATATGGAACCCACATGCCAAGCATACTTTCCTTCTGCACATCATACAGATTATATTTTGCCAGTTTTACCTGATCCTCTGCGGAAGCCGTCGCATTCTTCTTATCTACTGCCGCTTCATAATCATTGTAGATCTTGATGATCTCATTAACATCTGCCGCATAGAAAGTAAGCTTTTTGCCGGAAACAAACTCCACATCTACAGTTGCTGTCGGCACATTTGTATTCTGTGTAATATCTACTGCAGCGATATTCCCTGCATTCAGATCTGCTGAAAATTCCGTATAGCTGTAATTGGTTGTGACATTGCTGCTTCCACCCAGCCATTTGTTGATCAGCAGGAATCCGACAACAAGGATGATCGCATAGATGACAACAGCATTTCTTGCTCTCTTCTTATTCATTGTCTACTCCTTAATTTTGTCTGTCTTTTTAAATAAACAGTCTGATATCTACTGTTCAATTACTCCGATATATGGAAGATTTCTGTACTTCTGCGCACAGTCAAGTCCATAACCTACTACGAAACGATCCGGGATCGTAAATCCTGTCATATATAACTCAACCGGGATCACTCGTCTCTCCGGCTTATCAAGCAGAGTTATTATATTCATGCTTGCAGGCTTTCTGTTATTTAATAACTTGATCAGATAGGACAGGGTTCTTCCAGAATCCAGAATATCTTCAACGATGATCACATCTTTTCCCTCTATGGATTCATCCAGATCCTTATTCAACTTCACGATTCCTGATGACTTCGTATCATCTCCATAGCTGCTGACTGACATAAAATCCATGGTTACAGGAAGGGTGATCTTCTTCGCAAGTTCGCACATGAAGAATACGCTTCCTTTTAATATTCCGATCAGATGAACGGTTTTTCCTGCATATGCTTTATCAATAGCTGCTGCCATCTCCGCGATACGGCTCTCTACTTCAGCTTCAGATATCATGACTTTGATCTGCTCTTTCATCTTCATTTTCTCCTTCTGGTATATATTCTAAACATATTACTCTTTTTGTATCAGGCTGTACCTTGTACTTCTCGCTCAACCGGACACCTACTGCCCAGATGATATCATGACCGGAAGCTACAAGCGGTATCTGCGAACGCTCTGCTACTGGTATCTTACAGGATGAAAATAACCGGTTTATCTTCTTCGTTAAGCCATCTGATGTGATCACCATATAGTCATTTTCCATATATTTCCTGATAGCAATGCCATTCTGTATTCTATCATAATCTGCAAACTTCGTATACTCTTTTTTTGTTAAATCTAAATGAACAGTTTTCTCAAATATTTCAATCTTCATCCTTCCCATTCCGGGCAGGATATATTCACCTGTTCCTTCTACAACTGTCTCCTGCCAAGTGGCATTGCTCTCTTTTCCTGCCTCTGTCTCAAAACACAGATATCCGTAATTTCGATATGCTGTTCCCCCATGTGGAAGCATGATCCTGCTTCCCGCAGATGACCTATACAGCTTTTTCACTTCTTTTACATGGTTCTGACCGATATCCTTTCTTCCGCCGCTGACTCTGCCGATCAGCTCCAAGATCGCAAGATCCTCGATCAGTTCATCCTGTTCACGCAGCTTTCCGATCTCCAATACATATGCATCTGTTTTTCCGGTCCGCCTCCGTATCTTCAAATGTTCATCCAGAAAATATTCCACCTGCTTCGTCACATAGGCATCATACATAGCCGCATAAGAAGCCGCCTGGCTGATATGTGCTGCCGCCTGTGTGTTTACATCAGTAAGTGCCGGAAGTACCTGATTGCGGATCTTATTTCTGGCATAGTCATTTTCCAGATTCGTAGAATCTGTACAATAATGTATCTTCTTCTGCTCCAGATATACCTCGATCTCCTGTCTGGCACATGAAAGTAACGGGCGCACGATCCGGTCTCTCTTTACCGGTATTCCCGCCATTCCGGCGACACCTGTTCCCCTTACCATATTAAGCAGCACCGTCTCTGCCACATCGTTTCTGTTATGCGCTACCGCCACCTTATAATCAATGATGCCATACTTGTCCGCTGTCCGGGCAAACGCATCGTAGCGCGCATTTCTTCCCGCCTCTTCTTCCGTCAGCTTCTGTTTCTTTGCAAGCTGTGGCACATCGATATGATAACAGTCACATGGAATTCCAAGTTTCTTACAATACGCTGCCACATATGTTTCATCTGCATCCGCCTCCGTTCCGCGGATCATATGATTTACATGGACGGCATACAGCTTGAGTCCCATTTTCTCCTGAAGCTCTGCAAGAACCGTCAGCAGGCAAATGGAATCCGCTCCACCGGACACCCCAACGATACAGATATCTCCCCGTTCCAACAAATTTTGTTCTTTTATAAATTGATATACGCGTTCTTCTAATGTATTCCCTGAAATCACTTATTACTCTGCCTTTTATCCGTTACTTATATTCGATATATTAATACAAGCCAACTGTAAATTTCAAGTAACAAACAGGAAAGTTTATGCCATTTCCAGTTTTGCTACGATAACCGTCACATCATCCTCGAGTCTGCCTTCACAACGAAGGAGCACCTGCGAGATAATATGATCAAGCGTCTCCTTACAGTCATCCGTTTTCAGATCAGAAAGGATCTCCTGCATCTCGTCTTCATCGCCCAAAGCTCCATCACTCACCATCACCACCCGGTCTTCCGGCTGTAATTCCTGATGGATCACATCACATTCCGCAGATGCAAGAACACCTATTGGCAGAGATGCTCCCCGTAAGACCTCTGTTTCATCCTCATGAATAATATATGTCGGTGCCGCTCCCTGCTTATACTGTGTCAGTTCTCCACTATAAAGATCGATGATTCCCATATCAAATGTCGTAAAGCATCTTCCACTGTTCTTTTCCGACATACAGTCATTTGAAAATGTGATTCCATAAGACGGGTCAAATCCAGCATCCAACAATTCCTCCATCGTATCGATCATCAGGGTACTCTCGCAGGATGCAAGACTTCCGCTTCCCATTCCATCCGAGATCATCATAACGAGTCTGCCATCCTCATGCTCCTTCACCGAGAAATTATCTCCCGATACATTCGAGCCGTATTTCTTGATCCTGCGGACAAAATAGGTACAGCGGTATTTCGCACATTCCTCAAATACGATCACTCGGTCATTTTCTGATATGATTGCAGGCGTATCCTCCGACACACGGATCTGTTTGTCAAATATTTCAGACATAATCTCTGCCGCATCCTTCGACAGCATGATCTTCTTATTCTTCGTTCTCGCCGTTATATAATACTGGATATGATTCATTTCATTCTTCATGGACGATAGATGAGTCATAATGACTCCCTGCTCCATAAAACTTGCACGAAGCTGTTCTTCCCGATTCAATGGAACCGGTTCAGCGGTTGCCAGATTATCAGAAAATCTTCCTATCATATCGCCGATCTCACCCAGGTCTACCCTTGCCGCCGCTGGTCCGCACCCTGCAAGTGTATATTCGATCCGTTTAAACGCTCCGGATAATTCCCGTATTTTCTCTGCTGTGATACGGTTCATCTCTGTTGCAGTCTGAAGATTATACTGCGAACGTATCCAGCCATCCCGCACCGTAAGCAGCCATTTTGGAGTTGCTGCAAAAAGAAGCAATGCGCTTCCCGCACTTTTGATTCCTTCAAGGGTCAGAAAATAACCATCATAAGTAAGACCGATCAAAATACATGCTGTGATCACCGCTATCATTGTTCCAATTTTTCTCTTGTCTGAAAGGATCCGACCTGCAAGGATAAAGATCGCAAATATAAAAAAACCTCCGACAAATTCCGGCCGTCCGCTCTTAACAGCCGCGATCAATCCACATACACCCGTAACAGCCATTCCATAACCTGCACCAAACCTGTGAAGTGTATACCATGATACATACAGGCTGCACATCAACAGCCATGTCACTACCCTGCCGATCGTATATGGCATTCCCCACATACAGACAGCGGTCAGAACCAGAACCCCAAGCAATTCTTCATTATATTTATCCCGTTCTCTTGTCTGTAACAATAAAACCTGTGTTCCCTTCTGAAATACAGGAATCAGTCCGATCGATATCACTGCTTCCAAAAAAGCCATAAGTGCGGCATCCTGCAAACCAAAGGTATGCATACCACATACAAATGATACTCCAAATATCAGCAGTCCACAGATTCCGGCAAACATCAGATATGTATGAGATCTGCCCGAATGCCTGCGTGACAATTCTCCTTCCAGATTCATACAAACCAGAACAGCCACTAAGATCAGACTGTACTTTATCAGAAAATAGGACACAGAATTTTCTGCCGTTCCCAGCACATATGGTCCCATCTGAAATACCAGCTCCGGATTCCAACCTTGTCCGCCATATAACACTGCCCCTCCAAAAAGCATTGCTGCAAACAGTCCGAATGTACTCTGTCTCATATAATAAACTGCAACAAACATTGGAACCAGAAATGGATGCAGACCAACGATCGCAGAATGCCCACACAGGAATCCGATCAGATATAACAATATCCGGTTCACTTTTTTTTCTTTCATATACATGTCCTCCCTTTTCGTCTTAAGTGTCAGACATTATACGGAGATCAGGCGTAAAAAAAAAGCGAATACTGAAAACAGCAATCGCTTTATTTTGACTCTTTTTTATTTTTCCGGCTCTTATATGTATTTATTCTTTCGGACGAATCACTATTTCGTCAGGATATACCAGACCAAGCTGATTTCTGGCTACTTCCTCAACATACTTTTTCGTCTTCATGTATTCTTCTTTTTCTTCCAGCTTCTTATGTTCATCCTGTGCTTCTTCGATCTGCTCTGAAATCTCTGCTGCCTGAACCTTCAATTCTGCTTTCTGCTCACGAAGCGAGATAGATTTCACTACCACGATCACCGCCAGCAGCAGAAGCGAAACAATAATAATCGCTGTACATATCTTCGATTGTTTTCTTCCGGTATTTGTTCTACCCATGATCCATTCCCCTATTTGTATGGCTTCTTTTTTCGATGCACTGTTCTCCTAAAAAAACAGTTCTTTCGAAATGCATTGACATAATTTTACCTTCTCGAACAAATTATGTCAACAAGCTTTTTCGCCCCAAAAATCACTTTTCTCAACCCCTTTTTTATCCCATACAATATATAGTTTAAGAGTCTGGAAACAGCCCAATTTATAGTAGAAAAATACAGCCCAATTCCAGAAAAAAAACCTAAAAAAATATAAAGACGTATTACGCCGCTGTTGTAGGTAAATGTCGTCCAAACCACTCCTGCACATAATACCAGCCAAAAAAGCATATCAAAAAAGCCAATCCATGCTTCTCTTATATTTATCACTTTTTTAAAATCATTAAAGAATCCTATAATTAATCCTATACCAATACCGGATAGCACACATACAACGAAAGCTGTTGACTGTTGTTCCAACATGCCAGTCATTATTTGAACAACCTCTTAAGTGAAAATGTTCCATTATCTTTGTCTGTCATATAGCAGACACAGTCAACTTTCCCTGTCAGATCAAGCAGCCCCTTCTCAATATCCAGATTTGTCATATGCATATCTTTTCCGGTTATTTTCATCTTGCCAGCTTCGGTGATCAGAAATACAAGATCCGGTTCAAATGAGATGACCTTCTCTACCCCGGTTATTCTGGCTTCTTTTCTTGCATCCATAACCAGCTTATGACCGCCTGTAGTATTCTTCGCATTCTGTGTTTTCTCCATGTTCCACCCTTCCGCCAAAAGCCTTCAGAAGCTTTCTTAAGTCTGTTAGAACAATATATGAAGCTTTTACCTGCGATAGAACCTGTTCTCAATCCCAAATCTCAACAAACAACTCTTCCAGCTTGCTGATATTGATTGGTTTTGACAGATGCCCGTTCATGCCACTTTCAAGCGACACCCTCACATCCTCATCAAATGCATTGGCACTCATGGCAACGATAGGAACTGTACGGCAATCTGCCCTCTCGATCGTCCGAATCTTCCGGGTAGCCTCCAGTCCATCCATCACAGGCATCATGATATCCATTAAGATCAGATCATAATATCCGGGTACCTGTTCCTTTACACGCGAGACAGCTTCTTCTCCGTTCCATGCAGATTCTACTGTTATTCCATATCCCTTAAGGATCGTACTTATGATCTCCATATTAAGCTCATTATCTTCAACTACCAGCACTTTTTTTCCAGTATAATCTTTCTTCTCAATCGTTTTTGCAGTGACCGGTGATGTATTCTCAAGAATGGATAACCGTATCGTGAACCGGAATGTGCTTCCCTTATTTGGATTGCTTTCAAGTTCAATGTCAGAATCCATCATCCTTACAAGTCTGCTGCAGATCGCAAGTCCGAGTCCCGATCCCTGTCTTCTCGCATTTGCAGACTCATCCACCTGCTCAAAATTTAAAAAGATCAGTTTCTGTTTATCTTCTGCAATTCCTATACCATCATCCTGAACTTCAAATGTAAAATCTGCATGTTTTTCATCTACCGTTCGTTCTGTTACTGCCAGTCTTACATGTCCACCTGCATTGGAATATTTAACAGCATTACTAAGCAGATTAACCAGTATCTGCTTCAACCGTAATTCATCACCTGAAACCCAGTCATGCTCGAGTGTGATCTCCTGCACAAAATGCATATTCTTCTCTGTCATCTTCGTTTCCAGCAGTACACTGATATTATTAATCATCTGCCGCAGATTGCACTGTCCGACAACCAGCTTCATCTTGCCACTCTCAATCTTCGACATATCAAGAATGTCATTTAACAATCCAAGCAGATAATTCGATGTACTGTCAATCTTCTTCAGGCAGTCGATTCTTCGTGCTTCCGTCTGATTCTCCTGTAATGCAATCTCTGTCATTCCTATGATTCCATTCATTGGCGTACGGATCTCATGTGACATTCTTGCAAGGAAATCGGATTTAGCCTGTGCGGACAGATCATGCCGTTCCAGATTAATGCGGTTTTGAATGATCGTTGTGACCTCGTCAAAGCATTTTCGTTCTACTGAATCTGTAAGCACTGACGGATCAATACCCACAAATATAATACTTCCTGCACTAAACATGACATCAC
>DJPV01000018.1:19060-21965 GCA_002437435.1 Lachnospiraceae bacterium UBA6403
TCACCTATGAAGTGCTTTATGTTGACAGTCTGCGTCTGAAACAGATTTATATGAACCTTCTGTCAAATGCAATGAAGTACACTCCGGAAGGCGGAAAAGTTACTCTTGAAATATTTGAAGCTCCGGCATCAGACCCCGGTAAGATAAAACTTATTTCAATTATCAGCGATACCGGTATCGGCATGAGTCCGGAATTCATTCCGAAAATGTATCAAAAGTTTGAACGGGAAGTTGATACTCGTGTTAACCAGACACGCGGAAGCGGTCTTGGTCTGCCAATAGTAAAACATTTAGTTGACCTTATGAATGGAACGATCAATGTACAGACCGCACCGGGAAAAGGAACTACTTTTCGTATTGAGCTGGAGCTCCCATACATTGAAAAAACAAGTGTGGACACACATACAGAAAAAGATTTATCCGATATTTCCTGCGCAGGCATGCACCTGCTGATTGCTGAAGATAATGACCTGACCGCAAATGCTTTTACAAAAGACATTAAACAATATCTGGTCAGCGGTATAAACGATCACCTGTCAAAGCCACTGGATATACACCAGTTAATGGCCACACTGACCAAATACAAAAAATAATTTTATATTATTTACAGTTTGTCACCTGATAACAGTTTTGCTGTGCAAAGTATTCTCACCGATGCATAAATACACACATTTGCCACATACTAACTACAAAGCTAAAACTTAGCAAAAAAGAATATATCTTAGCGGAGCAGTTAAGATATTCTTACAAAATATGGCATTGGAGGAAAATACAAATATGAGACCCACTGGAATTGTCAGACGTATCGATGATCTGGGCAGGATTGTTGTTCCGAAAGAGATCCGCCGCGTACTTCGGATCCGGGAAGGCGACCCCCTCGAGATCTTTACCGGAAAAGACGGCGAAGTTATCATAAAGAAATATTCTCCGCTTGGTGAACTTGGAACCTTTGCTCAACAATATGTAGATTCCATCTCACAGATTCTTGGCTGTCCGGTCTGCGTCGCCGATCGTGATCAGATCATTGCTGTCGCCGGAATACCAAAAAAAGAACTGGTAGGCAAAGCGATCCACAAGGATCTGGAAGAAGTCATCAATGACCGGGAAAATATTATTGCCCGTCACGGAGACACGCAGTATGTCAATATTACTTCAGACGATACCGCATATGCAGGACAGGTAATTCAGACAATTATCTGTGAGGGCGATGCGATCGGTGCAGTCATTGTATTGAGCAAGGATGATAAGATGCGTTTCGGTGAAACAGAACAAAAGACCGCGATCATTGCTGCTAATTTTCTTGGAAAACAGATGGAGAACTAATTCTATGTCATTTGCCTTGAGAAATGGCGAAAAATCAAGGTTTTTCAAGGCAAAATGGCGTTCTAACCTTGACAAATACTGGCATTTTAGGTATAAATATACATGTTGGGGCGTGATCTACGCCAGGAATTATCCTGTTTAGCTCACCAGGATAATATATTATGAGTATTTTAGGAGGATTTTTTCGATGAACAAGACTGAATTAGTTGCTGCTATGGCAGAAAAGACAGAATTATCAAAGAAAGATGCTGAAAAGGCTTTAAAGGCTTTTACAGACGTTGTAGCTGAAGAATTAAAGAAGGGTGAGAAGGTTCAGTTAGTTGGTTTCGGTACATTTGAAGTTGCTGAAAGAGAAGCAAGAGAAGGTAGAAACCCAAGAACAGGCGAAACAATGACAATCGCTGCTTCTAAGTCTCCAAAATTCAAAGCTGGTAAGGCTTTAAAGGATTCACTTAACTAGTTTTTATAGAATGAATTAAGTACTTAAGGGATGCTGCATCATATAAATCAGCATCCCTTTTGCTTTTTCTGTTTTCTGAAATCATCTGGTTAATACCTGGCATAATCCGGCTGTTTTCCTGTATGATATGATTATTTTCCGGAATAAACCGGTTGTCTTCTGGTAATACTTCTGACAGATACAAAAAAACAGTGTACCACCCGGTTATCCCTGCGTACCTGTTATATGTATCTATCCATAAAATAAACAGGAGGCAGTAAGTATGGTTTTAAAAGAAAAGGAAAAACAGGCGATCAAGGATCTACAGACACTGGAACAGGCCTGTATCGACAAATACGGCAAATATGCCGCTCAGGCAAAGGATCCTGTGTTACAGGAATTATTTACAACACTGAAAGGAAATGAACAGAAGCACTATGACAGTCTGGAGCAGGTTCTGACCGGAACAGTGCCAAATTGTAACTGTAATGACAGCGATGGTAAAGATTATGATCCAAAAGCTACCTACAGTCAGCTCGGACAATCTCAGGACAAAAAAGATGATGCCTTTCTTGCAACAGACTGTATCACCAGCGAAAAACTTGCATCATCTGAATATAACAGCGATGTATTCATCTTTGGCGACAGTGCGATCCGCAAGCTTCTTGCTGATATCCAGATTGAAGAACAGAATCATGCCGAGATGCTCTTCAAATACAAAACAGTAAATGGAATGGCTTAAGCCCTCCAACAAAATTCTTTTACAACTATAAAGAACACTATCATTTAAAATACAAAGGAGATATACAAATGAGATTAGACAAATATTTAAAGGTTTCTCGACTGATCAAAAGAAGAACCATTGCAAATGAAGCCTGCGATGCCGGACGTGTTATGATAAACGACAAGGTTGCCAAGGCATCCACTGATGTGAAAGTCGGTGACGTTATCGAGATTGGCTTCGGAAACAAAACCGTCAAAGTGGAAGTAACGATGATCGCCGACTCCACCAAAAAAGAGGACGCCAAAGAAATGTTCCGGTATTTATAAGCCGGACAAAACAAACGAACTATCTGCAACAGCCTGACTATAATTGACTCGCTCCAATTTCTATTCGCTACACATGCCTGATTCGTAAATACT
>DJPV01000018.1:22027-24076 GCA_002437435.1 Lachnospiraceae bacterium UBA6403
CGTCCTTCGGACTCAAACAGGCATCCGTATTTACTGGCACTGTGCACCTCATTACGAAATTCCCGCTAATGTCAATATATAGCAGGCTGTTGCAGATAGTTCGTCTGTTTTTGTCTCTGATACAGATATAAAGTCTGCCTGTCTGGCTACTATATAATAAACAATGACATTCATATAGTTTCGTGATGAGATACACTTTAGCCGTCAACACAAAGCCCATGTCTGAACCCGTAAGGGTGAGTTTGGGCGACTGCTGACAAAATGCTAAGTGTATCGAATAGAAACGAAATGAGTCATGTGTTTATATAGCAGCCAGACAGGCAGACTTTATATCGTTATGAAAGACGTTACGGCTGTTTAGTTTGAGGTTTTGATTTCGAGTTCCGGCATGGTAGAGGCAACCTTGGTGTTTGCAGGGATGGACTTCGTTACGAAGGTATTTCCCGCTACAACAGAATTTGCACCGATAACGGTCTCGCCACCAAGAATAGTTGTATTTGCATAGATGACTACATTGTCTTCTATGGTTGGATGACGTTTTACGCCGGATAACTGCTGGCCTTTTCTGGTTGACAACGCACCAAGGGTAACGCCCTGATAAATCTTTACATTATTTCCAATATCGGTTGTTTCACCGATAACGATTCCTGTTCCGTGGTCAATAAAGAAATATTCGCCAATATTTGCACCCGGATTAATATCAATCCCTGTTTCGCCATGTGCATATTCCGTCATGATTCTGGGAATAAACGGCACCTTCATCTGATAGAGCACATGTGCATATCGGTATACAAATATCGCAAATAAGCCCGGATAAGAAAAGATGATCTCTTCTCTGCTGTTCGCCGCAGGATCTCCATTATACTCTGCTTCCACATCCTTGCATAGCAATGCCTGCACCTCCGGAATCTTTCGTATGAAGCCCAGTGCTTTCTCCTGTGCTTCTTCCGTGATCTCCTGATAGCTATTGGCATTGTTTTTATAACTCAATGCTACCTTGATCTGACGGAACAATTTATCATATAACAATGACAGCTTATGTCCCGCAAAATACTTCTTATTGGCATATGCCATATTCTCTCTGCCAAAAAATCCCGGAAATGTTACCTTCCGAAGTTCTTCAACAAAATCAATGATTTCGTCTTTTTGTGGAAGACGTTCTCCCAGTGACAGATCAAATAATTTTTGATCTGAATAATTCTTATTTAATTTCTCAGCCATTTCTGCAATGACTGCTTTTACATCATTTTCAAATTCCATTTCAGTCATACTCCATTTCGTTTCCTAATATCAGCATATGCAGCATTACATATATATCTCCATGAATAATGCACAATATACAAGCATTAGTATAACATTTCAATGGAAAATGTAAATATTTTTGTTTTTCATCACTGGATTCTTTTTTAGAAAAGATCTCAGATGAACCCCTACAGATTCTCTGCCCTTATGTCATCGATTCTGCGGTTTAGCTCTTCTAAAAACTGTTTATGTTCCTTCTGCAGGTTTAAAATTCTGGTCTCATACTGTACTCTCTGCTCTGCAAAAGCTACCAGAAGAATACAGATTATTATGACTAATACAACAACTGCTAAGGCTAATGCGACCATCATGCTACCATCTCCTGATGTAGAACATGGATCAGATTCAATTCCTGTTTACCGAATTGATTGTGAACTTTCAGAATTGCATTCATGATTCTCCCCCCAATTTTCTTTTATAATTTTTGTATTCATTTAAACAGATGCACACTTTTATCTGCGTGCATCTGTTTATACTATACTCAACTTTTCGACATTATGCAACATTTTTCTACTTAAAATGAGAATTTTCCTATCGCAATGCGATTTTTGATCATTCTATCGCTTTCGAAATAACCTCTTGATCTTACCCGGAAGCCACATAAGGACTTTTCCGACCCGGAAAGACCAGGACGCTCTTATCTTATGATTCTCCTGTTCCGCTGCCTTCAGCCGCTTATTCAGAGTCTCATTCTTTTTCTTTTGTTCTGTAAGCTGACGTTTGAGATCAGCGTTTTTTTCTTTTAAT
>DJPV01000083.1 GCA_002437435.1 Lachnospiraceae bacterium UBA6403
CTTATATCCATTCTTCTTTAACAGTTCTCTCGCTGTCTCCGGCGAATCCGCTCCCTCGGCATTTTTGATCGGTGCGAATTCATAATCCCTGACAACCTCAAACGGCAGACAGTCATTCATAAACTGAAGCATATCAAGGGCAAGCGTCTCGAACTTATAACCATTCGGTTCAGAAGGCTTCACCAGTTCTTTTTTCTCGTTCATATGTGGGATAACCTTCTTCGCAGCATGAAGCGGCATCTTCTCATTTAAGAGCACCTTCAGTTGATCAACCGGGAAGATATAGTTTAAGATCACACCATAGTTATATGCATAATCGCCATTTGCATTTTTCTCATAACGCATATCATCTGTTAATTCATAATATTCTACGATATGTGGTTTCCCATCCAGATTACAGAGAACTCCTACACGTTCATACGGATCCGCTTTCTTCACTACCTTACCTGCTGACTGGTAATCTTCCATCATCATAGCTCCAAGGAATACCGGGTCTGCGATCTTCTGTAAGACATTGTCTACAGCGAATACATTGATATACCGGATGCCCTCTTTATCAAGCTGTTCTACCAGTCCTGCACGTTCCATGGATGAGAACCAGCCACCATTTCCATTTGGGGAAAGAACGATCTTTGATGGAGATTCCATCAGTATCTTACCATCGAAGTCTACCGATGGTACCAGCTCCTGCTTGAAGAAATGCAGATACTCCTCCTTATATCCAAAGTTCTTATGTTCTGCAAAGAATGCTGTCGTTGCATCGTAGTTCTTATCGCTGGTCATAATATAGAGATGAATCCAGCGTCCCAGTGTATTCACAACTGCAAGGATCGTCTTCACCTGACATTCAAAGATATAGAGATCTCTTGTCAGTCCGATATTGTATGTGCCCTTTGGCCCGTCAAATCCAAGTCTGGTTCCCTGGCCTCCGGCAAGCATAACAAGAGCAAGCTGTCCTTTCTGGATTGCCGTTTCACCAAGCACCTTATAGGCAAATTCATATTCCTTGATCGTGTCAAGTGTCAGCACCTCTGTCGGAGTCACAGTTCCGGTCTTTCCGGCTGTGCCTTTTTCTTTTAACACATCAAACATCGAGAAGTCGATCTCTTCGATCTGAGAAAGCAGGCTCAGCTTCTCCTCATCGTTTAATTCATCATAACAGGCAAGCACATGCTCCTGTCCGTACTGTTTCAGCACTTCTAAAGCGTTTTCATATGTCATATATTTTCCCTCATTTCTATTTTTCTTCACCACTATACCTTGAACTTGCCTATACCATTATTCCGCAAAACGCTCTCGCTCTATCCTCGACGTAGCGGTACATAAGGCTGCAAAACACGCAGCCTAAGTACCGACGCTCGGACAGGTTTGCTACATAATATATAGGCAAGTTCAATGCATAGCGATATCTACTCTCTAACTATAAATTATTAACACGTTTTCTTACTTCTAACGTCTCTTTAAAGACTTTTGCTACATCCTTTAATCCAATCCTTCTTCCACCCTTGCTGTCATCCCGGCTGTAGTTCAGTTCGATCGGAGCTTCGCAGATCTTCCTGCCATCCTTTGCTGCCATGGCAAGAATCTCGATATCAAATGCATATCCTTCTGCCTGCATCCGGTTGGCGATCGGTTTGATCACTTCTTTTTTAAATAACTTGATACCGGTCTGTGTATCGTGGGTGTTCAGATGGAACATCATCTTTAACATCAGATAATATCCATAACTCATGATCTTACGCAGCATCGGATAATGAAGTTTTGACTCCGGGTGCAGCTTGGAACCGATCACGATATCGGCATTCTGCTCTTTCATATCCTTCAAGAATCGTTTCAACAGGATCGGTGGCAGTTCCAGATCAGAATCCAGAAATGCGATATATCGTCCCTCTGCTGCCGCGATCCCTGTCCGGATGGCGTGTCCTTTTCCGCCATTTGGCTGATATGAGATTCCTCTGATATGAGTATCCTGCATTTCTGCCTGATGGATGCCCTCTGCCGTATTATCCTTACTTCCATCGTCCACTGCTATGATCTCATACCGCTTGACGAAACCGGACAGCACTCTGCTGGTTTCAAGCAGATTATCTGTTATATGTGCTCCTTCATTATAGGCGGGCATGACGACAGATAATGTCACATCCCCTTCCTTATTTGTTTCCATAGTCAATGTTCTCCTGTCTGACAGTCTTATTCCTCTATGTTTGCCTGTTTTACGATGCCATAGACTGCCTCTCTGACGATTTCTGACATGGATACGCCTCTCTGCTTTGCATACTTTGAAAGCAGTTCATGTGTATCTGTGTCGATCCTAAGTCTAAGAATTGTGTCTTTCCGTTTATCGGTCGGTCTTCCCGGACCTCTCTTGATTTCCTCTGCCATCTCCCTGCTCCATTTCTTTTTATTTAAAGAAAATACTTCTTCACTCCATGTATCGCATATCCTGCAAAATATCCAAGTGATTTTATATTTCCAAATCCCATCTTCCGGTATACCTGATAAGTCATCTTTGCAGAATGTAATTTGGAACCTGATTTGCTGTTCTTCACCATCCGGTAAAGCAGTAACGGTTCATTGATGCCTGACGCTTCTCCATATTTTCTAAGGATCTGCAGCCAGCAGATATAATCCTCATGAGCATCATCATCCCCCATCGGAAACTCTGCTGCCACCTCCCGCTTCATCACTACGGATGAGCAATTGATCACATTTCCGTATAACATACCCTTATATGTGATCTTCTCCGGTACCGGTAAGATTCTCCCGGTATGCGTTCCATCCTCTTCCATCAGTTCTCTGGCAGTCGAAGATAATACCACTCCGGTCTTCTTCATAACAGCAAGCTGCTTTGAGAGCTTTCCCGACCGCCAGATATCGTCTGAATCTAAGAATGCTACATATTCACCCTCTGCAAGCTGCACACCTTTATTTCTCGTTGCAGCTACGCCGAGATTTGCTTCATTCTTATATAGTCTGACCTGTGGATTGCTTTTGTATTCTGTCAGACACTCCGTCAGATCCTCCGGTGAACAGTCGTCGATCACGATGATCTCTGATATGACATCCTGACAAAGTGCGGAATCGATCGCCTGTTTAATTGTTCTGCTGCAATTATACGCCGGAATGATCACGGATACTTCTGGTTTCATTTATTTCTTTTCCTCTACACTATAGAATGCATCCTCGGCTTCTCCCTTTGGATGCTTGATACCTGTTTTCTTTGTTTTATCTTCGCGGATCGCTGTAGTCTGATTTGCATCGATTCCCTCAGTATTCTCCTTCTGGAATAAAATCTTGAAAGTCAAAAGGATCAGTTTCAGATCCAGCCATAAGGAATACTGCTCATAATATGTCAGGTCAAGCTTTACCTTATCTCTTGGTGTGGTGTTATATTTACCATAGACCTGTGCATATCCTGTAAGTCCCGCCTTCATCTTCAG
>DJPV01000069.1:0-14133 GCA_002437435.1 Lachnospiraceae bacterium UBA6403
GCATTTATAAATGTGGACAATCTGGTCAGAAAATAACCCAAAATAATTTTTATAATGGAGGAATTTATAATGTTAGTTTCAGCAAAAGAAATGTTGGAAAAGGCTAAGGCTGGAAAATATGCCGTTGGTCAGTTTAACATCAATAACCTTGAATGGACAAAGGCTGTTCTTCTTACAGCTCAGGAACTTCAGTCTCCTGTAATCCTTGGTGTTTCAGAAGGCGCTGGAAAGTATATGACTGGATTTGAAACAGTTGCAGCTATGGTTAAGGCTATGGACAAGTCTTTAGGAATTACAGTTCCTGTAGCACTTCACCTTGATCACGGAACATACGAAGGATGCTATAAGTGTGTTAAGGCCGGATTTACATCTATCATGTTCGATGGTTCACACTATCCATTCGAAGAGAACCTTGCTAAGTCAACAGAACTTGTTAATGTTGCTCATCAGCTTGGTCTTTCTATCGAGTGTGAAGTTGGTTCAATCGGTGGTGAAGAAGATGGTGTCATCGGTATGGGTGAGTGTGCAGATCCTAACGAATGTAAGATCATCGCTGATCTTGGCGTAGATATGCTTGCTGCCGGTATCGGTAACATCCATGGTAAGTACCCAGCAAACTGGAAGGGTCTTTCATTCGAAACACTTGATGCTATCCAGCAGAAGACAGGTACTATGCCATTAGTTCTTCACGGTGGTACAGGTATCCCGGCTGACATGATCAAGAAAGCTATCTCACTTGGCGTTTCAAAGATCAATGTTAACACAGAGTGCCAGTTATCATTCGCAGATGCTACAAGAAAGTACATCGAGGCTGGTAAGGATCTTGAAGGTAAGGGATTTGACCCTAGAAAGCTTCTTGCTCCTGGTTTCGAAGCTATCAAGGCTACTGTTAAAGAAAAGATGGAACTTTTCGGATCAGTTGGCAAAGCTAACGACTAATTTCTTTAGTAATACGAATATCGTATAACAACAATATGCCCCATATGGATTTATTTCACAGACCGCTTGTGTTCTGTTGTATAAACCATATGGGGCATATTGCTGTTACAGGATACTATATCAATCCTCTCCCACAAATTCACTACGATAATGAAAAGCTACTGCTACAATAAAGACAAAGCAGATCACCCAGGTTACGGGTTCGCAGATGCAGACCGCTACATAACCAATGGCAGGTACGATCAAGCATGCAAATATAACTTTTCCGACCAGTTCCAGCGTACTGCAGATCAATGGTGACACGGAGTGCCGCATTCCCTGCAGGGCATTTCTCACGATTACAAGGACTGCCATCGGCGGGATCATCGGGATGCTGATCTTCAGATATAAGGCTCCGTTTCGAATAACCTCACTGTTGGTACTTCCTGTGATAGCCCGAACAGCACCGGATGCAAAAAAGATCACGATGACCAACGCAAGAATCCACCAGATTCCATACAGAAGAATCGCAGTCCATACCCCCTTCCGGATACGCCCGCCTTTTCCTGCTCCATAATTCTGACTCGCATAGGTCGCCATGCTTGTACCAAGTGCCTGCCCCGGAATATAGAAGAATTCCGCGAGTCGTCTGCCGCCAACCTGTGCCGCTATATACACATCACCAAGAGCATTGATGCTTCCCTGCAAAATGACACTTCCGATATTGTAAACCGTACTCATAAGAGCCATGCTAAGTCCCGTCCAGTACATTTCCCATACAAAATTCTTTGTTACATGCAGTTCTTCTTTTCCAAATCGCAGCTGTGGATATTTTCTTACAATATATACAAATATCAGAACGGCACTGATTCCCTGTGCCAGTATCGTCGCGATCGCGGCACCACGGACACCCATTGCAAGTGGCTTCATAAACAGGAAGTCCAATCCGACATTTAACAGACTGCTGAACAACAGGAATTTTAATGGTGTCATGCTGTTGCCAACTGCCTGAAGCAGACTGGCTTCCAGATTGTACGCCATCGTTAACGGGATACCGGCAAGTATGATCGTCAGATACGCATATGCGCCATCCATCAGATTTGATGGAACCCGAAGTGCATGAAGGATCGGACGTTCAAATACCAGAAATCCAACCGTCATCAGAAATGCAGACACCGCAGACAACACCAGCATCCAGCATACTGCCTGTTTCATTTTTTTCTTATCTCCTGCGCCAAAATGTCTGCTGACCGTCAGCGCAAGTCCATTATTTAACCCAAATGCAGCATTTGTGATCAGACTGTATAACGCTGCAGTCGCTCCAATCTGCGAAAGTGCGGCATCCCCTAACAGATTTCCGGCAATGGATGTATCTGCCAGATTATATAACTGTTGAAGCAGATTTCCTAAAAACAATGGTATCGTAAACCGCAACAGAAGCCGTACCGGGCTTCCTTTTGTCATATCTAATACATGGGCATCTTCCATGTTCTCATCCTCCTTCTGTATACCTGAACTGCAAAATATTTGCACACCACACTTATTTCCGTTCTTTGTATGTATGTCCGAATTAGCATTTTTCAGACAATTATCTTCTCTATATACACTTGATTTTAGCATAACTATCAGATTGCTTCTTTGATAAAAACGACATATAATATAATAAATACGACAAGGAGACAGAAGATATGATAAAAAGCCCACGCTATGTAGTTACCGATAATCATGGTCAGGAAATCTTAGATGATAATTCATTTGCATTTGATCTGTATGCCTATAATGGAGATATCCGCCAGCAACCGCCCGGTTATATCCCATCCCACTGGCACAGGGAACTGGAGATCTTTATTCTGCTGGAGGGCGTTGTCAATGTTGATATCGGAATGGAGACCTATCAGCTTCATGCAGGAGAAGGCTGTTTTATCAATACAGGTGTCCTGCACGCATTCAAATCAGACAAGCCTGCCACCTGTCATTTTAGATCTTTCGTATTCGGATCAGAACTTGTCAGCGGTATGCCGGGAAGTATCTTCGATACCGCCTATGTCCGTCCATTAATTGAAAATGGTGTGCCGTTTCTGACATTTGAGAAAGCTGCTGATCCTGTTTTCTTTCAGGAATTTGATCATGCCTATGCCGCATGTAATAAAGAAGATTATGGATATGAGATTGACGTCCGGGATGCCCTGTCGCGCATCCTTTTATATGTGAAATCAAAAAGTGCAGATACTGCCGCTCCTGCTATCTCCGAAGTTCAGGAAAACCGTCTGAAGGATATGCTGTTATGGATAGACAGCCATCTCAATAATACGGTCACTGTGTCCGAGGTTGCAGGTGCTGCAAATATCTGTACCAGAGAATGTCAACGAATTTTTAATCAATATCTGCATTACAGCCCGATCGAATATCTGCTCCGGAAACGGATCTTCCATGCTGCCGGTCTGATCTCCGAAACGGATCTGCCCTTAACGGATATCGCGCTGAATTGTGGATTTTCAAGCCCAAGCTACTTTACAAAACAATTCCACCGCCTGATGGGCTGCACACCAAGCAGCTACCGCAAAAATACTCATACCTCTTGGAATCTCTAATCATGTAAGAACGCCCTTGGGGCATATAAGGCAGCCGACACGATACTCAATGACTTACCGCGGTTTGTTATGCCAATCGTTGAAGTTATAGTGTTCTGCCACCTGCTGTAATTCACTGATTATATCGTGATTTCATCACTCAATGCATTCCGCAAAATCAGTATTCTTGCGAGCAGATAATTTTGCGTTCATTATCTTTTATCTCTACACTTTATAAATACCGCTTCAAATATTGTCCGGTGTATGAGTTCTCACATTCTGCGATCTCCTCCGGTGTTCCCTGTGCGATCACTGTTCCACCGCGGACACCGCCTTCCGGTCCCATATCGATGATATAATCAGCAGTCTTTATAACATCCAGATTATGCTCGATAACGACTACGGTATTTCCGCTGTCACTAAGTCTGCGAAGAATATCCACCAGACGATGAACATCGGCAAAATGAAGTCCGGTCGTCGGTTCATCCAGAATGTAGATCGTCTTTCCGGTTCCACGTCTGGCAAGCTCTGTCGCAAGCTTTACTCTCTGCGCCTCTCCACCGGATAAAGTGGTAGATGGCTGTCCCAGACGGATATAGCCCAGACCAACATCTTTTAATGTCTCAATCTTACGCAGGATGCTTGGAACATTTGCAAAGAACTCGCAGGCTTCATCCACAGTCATATCCAGAACATCATAAATGCTCTTACCTTTATATTTTACTTCCAGTGTCTCACGATTATACCGCTTGCCGCCACATACCTCACAAGGGACATAGACATCCGGCAGGAAATGCATCTCGATCTTGATGATACCATCACCACGGCAGGCTTCGCATCGTCCACCTGATACATTGAATGAAAATCTTCCCTTCTTGTATCCTCTTGCCTTGGCATCCTTTGTATTTGCAAACAGATCACGGATCATGTCAAATACACCTGTATAGGTTGCCGGGTTCGATCTTGGGCTTCTTCCGATTGGCGACTGATCGATATTGATTACCTTATCAAGTGCATCGTAACCCACGATGTGATCATGATGTCCCGGTTTGATACGGCTCTTATTCAATCTTCTCGCCAGCTTCTTATATAAGATCTCATTTACAAGTGAGCTCTTTCCTGAACCGGATACACCGGTCACACATACCATAATACCCAGTGGTATATTCACATCGATGTGCTTCAGGTTGTTCTCATAAGCATTCTGAACCGTCAGCCAGCCTGTTGGCTTTCTTCGTATCTCCGGTACCGGAATCTTCTTTCTTCCACTTAAATAGTCACCGGTGATCGAGTTCTCATTTTTCATGATCTCCTCTGCCGTACCTTCCGCAACAACATAACCACCATTTTCACCGGCTCCCGGGCCGATATCTATAATATAATCTGCAGCACGCATCGTATCTTCATCATGCTCTACCACGATCAGAGTATTTCCAAGATCACGCAAATGCTCCAATGCTCCGATCAGCTTATCATTATCTCTCTGATGCAGACCAATACTTGGTTCATCCAGAATATAAGCAACTCCCACAAGCCCGGAACCGATCTGTGTCGCCAAACGGATTCGCTGTGCCTCTCCACCGGACAGTGTACCTGTAGAACGGTAAAGTGCCAGATAGTCAAGACCTACATCGATCAGGAAATGCAGTCTCGCCCGAATCTCCTTTAAAACTGCCCCGCCGATCAGCATCTGCCGGTCTGTAAGCTTTATATTATCCATAAAGTTTGTAAGATCCTCGATCGACATTCTGGTCAGATCATCGATGTTCTTATCAGCGATCGTAACAGCCAGTGCTGTCGGTTTCAGACGTTTTCCCTTACATTCTTCACATGGTGTGATCGTCATAAAAGTCTCATACTCTGCCTTGGTCGTCTCGCCTCCGGTCTCCCGGTATCTTCGCTGGACATTCTTGATCAGACCTTCAAATGTAATATCATAAACGCCTTCTCCACGCTGTCCTTTATAATGAACCTTTACCGGACGGCTGTTCTTGCCATATAATAACAGATCTTTGATCTCATCACTGTAATCCTGAAATGGTGTGTCCAGTGAGAAATGATATTCCTCTGCCAATGCACGAAGCACTGCATTTGTAAAACTCTTTCCATCATTACAGGACTGCCAGCCCAACACAACGATAGCCCCTTCATTGATCGACAGCTTGGTATCCGGGATCATCAGATCCGGATCAAATTCCATCTTAAATCCCAGTCCGGCACAACATGGACATGCGCCAAATGGATTGTTGAATGAAAAGCTTCTGGGTTCGATCTCATCAATACTGATTCCACAATCCGGGCAGGAAAAGCTGTCAGAGAAATTCATTATCTCATTTTCTCCATCTGCATTTATAACCTCGATCTTCATCAGACCTTCTGCCATGCGCAGCGTTGTCTCTACAGAATCTGTCAGTCTTCGTTCCATATCAGGGCGGACGACCAGACGATCCACAACGATATCAATATTATGCTTCTTATTCTTATCCAGCTTGATCTCCTCGGATAATTCATACATGCTGCCATCAATGATCGCACGGACAAAACCGCTCTTTGCCGCCTTCTCCAACAGCTTCACATGTTCCCCTTTTCTGCCTCTTATAACCGGTGCAAGTACCATGAATTTTGTCCGTTCCGGCAGACTCATGATATCATCTACCATCTGATCCACACTCTGTTTGCTGATCACTTTTCCACATTTCGGACAATGCGGAATTCCTGCTCTTGCATACAACAGACGGAAATAATCATAGATCTCTGTTACTGTTCCGACTGTAGATCTCGGATTCTTATTTGTCGATTTCTGATCGATCGATATCGCAGGTGACAACCCCTCGATCTTCTCGACATCCGGCTTCTCCGCCTGTCCAAGGAACTGTCTTGCATAGGAAGATAAGGATTCCATATAGCGCCGCTGACCTTCGGCATAGATCGTATCAAATGCCAGTGAGGATTTACCCGAACCGGACAGACCTGTCACAACGACAAATTTATCCCTCGGAATCTTCACATCTATATTTTTCAGGTTGTGCTCTTTTGCGCCTTTAATCGTAATATACTTAATATCACCCATTTCGGTTGACCTTCTTTCTGCTCATTTTATATGATCATGCTATCTGGCTAATTTTATAATCATGTATGATCATTATATTTATTATTACACAAGACGTTCTCACTCTACCCTCGTCGCAACGGTACATAAGACTGCAAAATACGCAGTCTAAGTACCGGCGCTCGGGCAGGCTTGTTCCATAATAATATTATGATCATACATGTTTATACACTTTCAATTAACCAGACAGCATAATCTGTATTATAATTTCTACTTATCATAGTCACGAAGTGCTTCTTTATACTTTTTCAGCTCATCACGGACGATCGCTGCCATTTCAAAGTTCAGGTCGGCTGCTGCCATGTTCATCTTCTTTGTCAGCTTATCGATCATTGTTTTCAGTTCTTTCTTTGTCATGGATTCAATATCCTTCTCCGCATCCATGACCGGTTTATCTTCTGTGACTTCATTCGTGATAAGATCACGGATACTCTTCTGGATCGTCTTTGGTGTGATTCCATATTCCTTATTATAAGCATCCTGAATCTTTCGACGACGATTTGTCTCCGAGATCGCATGTTTCATGGAATCCGTCATCGTATCCGCATACATGATAACATGACCTTCTGAGTTTCTCGCAGCACGTCCGATCGTCTGGATCAATGATGTCTCCGAACGCAGAAAGCCTTCCTTATCTGCATCCAGGATAGCCACCAGCGTAATCTCCGGAATATCAAGTCCCTCACGAAGGAGGTTGATACCAACTAACACGTCAAATACACCCATTCTGAGATCACGCACGATCTCTACACGCTCCATCGTATCAATATCGGAATGAAGATATTTGACCTTAATGCCATTCTCGCGCAGGAAATCTGTCAGATCCTCTGCCATACGTTTTGTAAGTGTTGTAACCAGAACCTTGTGTCCCTGTTCTGTCTCTTTCAATATCTCTGACATCAGGTCGTCGATCTGTCCTTCTACCGGACGGACATCTACCGGTGGGTCCAGCAATCCGGTCGGCCGGATGATCTGCTCAGCCCGAAGCAGCTCATGCTCTGCTTCATATTTTGATGGTGTCGCCGATACAAATAACACCTGATCTAACTTCGATTCAAATTCCTCAAAGTTCAATGGACGGTTGTCCAATGCGGATGGCAGACGGAATCCATAATCTACCAGATTCTGTTTTCTGGAACGGTCGCCTGCATACATTCCTCCGACCTGCGGAATCGTCATATGCGACTCATCTATGATCAACAGGAAATCATCACCGAAGAAATCCAGCAATGTGCTCGGAGTCTCCCCGGATTCTCTGCCGGATAATGGTCCTGAATAATTCTCAATACCGGAGCAGAAGCCTGTCTCACGCATCATCTCTATATCAAAATTTGTCCGTTCTTCAATCCGCTGCGCTTCGATCAGCTTATCATTTTCCTTAAAATACTGTACCCGTTCAGCCAATTCTGCTTCGATCCTTGTAAGTGCACGTTCCAGTTTCTCATGTCCGACAACATAATGGGAAGCAGGAAAGATACAGGTAAAATTCAGGCTGCGCCTGATTTCCCCGGTCAACGGATCAAATTCACAGATACGGTCGATCTCATCACCAAAGAATTCAACCCTTACAGCATCTTCAAATGTCGATACCGGAAGGATCTCCAGCACATCCCCGTGTACACGGAATGTTCCACGGTGGAAATCCATATCATTTCTGACATACTGGATATCCGTCAGTTCATCGATCACCATATCCCGATCCTTGATCATTCCAACACGGAGTGACAGCATCTGCTCCCGGTATTCATCCGGATCACCGATACCGTAAATACAGGATACCGAAGATACTACCACAACATCTTTTCTGTCGATCAATGCCGCTGTTGCACTGTGACGCATCTTATCAATGTCATCGTTGATCGCAGAATCCTTCGCTATATAAGTATCAGTCGATGCTACATATGCTTCCGGCTGGTAATAATCATAATATGAAACAAAATATTCTACCGCATTTTCCGGAAAGAATTCCTTCATTTCCGAATATAACTGTGCCGCCAGCGTTTTGTTGTGTGCAAGCACCAGCGTCGGTTTATTCAGTTGTGCTATTACATTTGCCATGGTAAATGTCTTACCGGAGCCAGTTACACCCAACAGGGTTTCAAACTGATTCCCTTCTTTAAATCCATCCACCAGCTCTTTGATCGCCTGCGGCTGATCACCGGTTGGCTGATATTCTGATACTAATTTGAAATGATCCATTATGTTCTCCTGATATATCTATCTAAATACAATCAATATTCTTATTATTGTTCTCTGTCTAATATATCATTCCATTTAAAAAAAGTACAGAGCAAATCGAATATTTGTTCTTTATTCTGTCTATAAGAAGCTACCGCTTCGCCCTATACTATCCGCAAAGCGGATTTAAAAACCATTCCATCCATGGTATACTATGTCTTATCAAAAAAATGAACGAGGTGTAACATGAGCGCAATCGTAACATTAAAGAAGGGCGAGGGCAGAACCATCAAAGCCGGAGGTGCCTGGATTTATGACAATGAAATAGATACCATTATGGGGAGTTTTGAAAACGGGGACATCATCATTGTAAAAGACTTTGACGGATATCCAATGGGAAAGGGATTTATCAATACGAATTCCAAGATCACTGTCCGTATGCTGACACGTCACGTCGATACAGAGATCAATGAAGATTTCTTCCGTATGCGTCTGCAGGCAGCATGGGATTATCGTAAGAAAACCGTAGATACCAGCAGCTGCCGTATCGTATTTGGCGAAGCAGATTTCCTGCCCGGTATCGTGATTGACAAATTTGAAGATGTGCTGGTCGTTGAGTCACTTGCACTTGGAATTGACAGAGTTAAAAATTTGTTAATAAATATTTTAAAAAATGTCCTTAAATCGGATGGTATAATAATCAAAGGTGTTTATGAGCGTAGCGATGCTAAAGTTAGAATAAATGAAGGAATGCAGCCATTCAAGGGATTCATTGGGGATGAATTTGACACGAACGTGGAAATTGTTGAAAATGGCGTACACTATATTGTTGACGTAAAAGACGGTCAGAAGACCGGCTTCTTTCTTGACCAGAAATACAACCGACTTGCGATCCAGCGTCTATGTAAGGATGCAAAAGTCCTTGACTGTTTCACACACACAGGCTCTTTTGCTCTGAATGCCGGAATTGCCGGTGCTGCAAGCGTACTGGGTGTAGATGCTTCCGCACTTGCGGTCAGACAGGCACAGGAAAATGCAAAGCTGAACCATCTGGAGGATTCAGTCAGATTTATCTGCAAAGATGTTTTCGACCTGCTTCCTGAACTGGAGGAACAGGGTGAGAAATTCGACGTTGTAATTCTGGATCCACCTGCATTTACCAAATCACGTAACTCAATCAAAAACGCTGTAAAAGGTTATCGGGAAATTAATCTGAGAGCCATGAAGCTCGTAAAAGATGGCGGCTTTCTTGCCACCTGTTCATGCTCCCATTTCATGGACTATGAACTCTTTACAAAAACCATCGGACAGGCTGCTTCCAACTCTCACAAACGACTGAGACAGGTTGAATTCCGTACTCAGGCTCCTGATCATCCGATTCTGTGGGCTGCAGATGAATCATACTATCTGAAGTTCTACATATTTCAAGTAACCAGCGACAAATAGCTGGAGTTTCAGAGATTGGCTCTCTGCCATTTATCTTACTTGTAATACTTTTGGGAGGTAAACATGAAGCTAATACAGAGAAATAGGGATGCAGCATATCTGCAGTATGATAAGTATGTCGATTTCGACAATCCTATGGTTATGGAGAAGGCCATGGATCTTACAAAAAACTGCAGATCTGTTTATGAAAAAATAGAAGCAGTATATTATTTTGTCAGAGATGACATCGCTCATACATGGGATGCAAAGGATTCTACGATCACGATCTCTGCATCTGACGTACTGGAAAAGAAAACCGGCATCAGTTATTCAAAGGCAAATCTGTTAGCCGCACTGATGCGTGCAAATGGTATTTACACCGGATTCTGCTACCAGAGGATCAAACGATTCACATATGATAACAAGCTGGCACTTCACGCATTGAATGCCGTATTTGAACCGGATGTAAAGAAATGGATCCGTCTGGATGCCAGAGGAAACAATTATCAGTTTCAGGCTGATTTCTCGATCAACGAACGTCATCTGGGATACGAGATTCGACCGGAGCTCGGTGAATTTGAATTTGACGACCTGATCGCCGTTCCGCTTCCATCAACGATGGCAGTTCTGGAAAAGAGCACAAATGCGATCAAGATGTACTACAATGATCTGCCAGACTACAACGATTAATATTTCATTTTATAAAAAATCATCGATCCTGCCGACCGACAGTTTTGCCTGATATTTGCGAAAATTGTCCTATCGGCGTGATTGATGATTTTTTACTTTAAACCAAAACGATTTCCATTTATTTTTCCGATGTCGCAGGGTTTAATTTCCTGTTGTCTTATGGTAGAATTATACACAGTTAAAAATTTTTACGAAAAGGGGTTACCAATATGAGTAATGTCACAATTATGGATCATCCTTTGATCAAACACAAAATATCAATGTTAAGAAATGAGAATACCGGAACAAATGAATTCCGTACACTTGTAGAAGAAATCGCAATGCTGATGGGATACGAAGCACTTCGTGACCTGCCTACAGAAGATGTAGAAATCAAGACACCGATCGAAACCTGCAAATCTCCTATGATCGCAGGCAAGAAGATGGCAGTTGTACCGATCCTCCGTGCCGGTCTTGGTATGGTAAACGGTATCCTCGCACTGGTTCCATCTGCAAAAGTCGGACACATCGGACTCTACAGAGATCCGGAAACACATGAACCACATGAATATTACTGCAAGCTGCCGAATCCGATCGAGCAGAGAACAATCCTTGTTGTTGACCCAATGTTAGCAACTGGTGGTTCCGGTTCCGAAGCTGTTTCATTTATCAAACAGCACGGCGGTAAGAATATCAAATTTATGTGTATCATTGCTGCACCGGAAGGTCTGGAGAGACTTCAGAAAGATCATCCGGATATCCAGATCTATGTTGGCCAGCTTGACAGATGCTTAAATGACCACGCTTACATCTGCCCAGGTCTCGGTGATGCCGGTGACAGAATTTTCGGAACAAAATAACAGGAAGGCTTACATTATGAGATATATACACGAGCTTCGCGAAGGCGAAATGGTTTCAGAGGTTTACCTCTGCAAAAATAAGATCACAGGGAAAACAAAATCAGGTAAATCCTATTATTCTCTGCAACTGGTAGATGCCAGTGGAACAATGGATGGTAAAATCTGGGAACTGAACAGCGGGATTGGACATTTTGAATCCATGAACTATGTTAAGGTTGACGGTCAGGTTACCTCATTTAACAACACACTCCAGTTGACGATCAAAAAAATCCGTATCGCTGAAGAAGGGGAATACGATATCAACGACTATATGCCATGCACAAAAAAGAATGTCGATGAAATGTTTGACAAGCTGCTTGGCATTATCGCAACGATCGAAAAGCCTTACTACAAAAAGCTTCTTGAAAGCTTCTTTGTAGAGGACAAAGCTCTTGCAAAAGAATTCAAAAAGCATTCGGCTGCCAAATCCATCCATCATGGATTTATCGGCGGTCTGTTAGAGCACACTCTGGCCGTTACCAGCATGTGTGACTACTACACTACATACTACCCGATCTTAAATCGTGACCTGCTCCTGACTGCTGCCATGCTTCATGACATCGGTAAGGTCTATGAACTTTCAACATTCCCGGAAAATGATTACACAGATTCCGGTCAGTTACTTGGTCACATCGTAATGGGTACTATGATGATCCGCGACAAGATCCGTGAGTCAGTTCCGGAATTTCCTACAAAAGAAGCAAACGAACTGGAACACTGTATCCTCGCCCACCACGGTGAACTGGAATACGGCTCTCCAAAGAAGCCTGCCCTGATCGAAGCACTTGCATTATCATTTGCCGATAATACAGATGCCAAGATTCAGACATTCATGGAAGCATTAGACAGCAAGGATGAAACCGGCTGGCTTGGTTATAATAAAATGATAGAAAGTAATATTCGCAGATCTACAAAATAACGGATACGATATTTATTTTATGGAACTTAAAAAGAACAGTATATATACAATAGAAATAACGGATATGGGAAATGAGGGAGAAGGCATCGGTCATCTCTCTCTTTCTGATGTTGCAAATAACAAGACAGGTACAGACATTTCCACAAAATCTTCATCCGGAGATGAAAATAAAGTACAGAACATCACGGTATTTGTCAAAGATACGGTAATCGGTGATGTAGCCGAAATCTCGATCATGAAAGCAAAGAAATCGATTGCCTACGGACGGCTGGTTCACCTGATCACACCATCCCCTTACCGTGTGACTCCGGTCTGCCCGGTTGCTAAAAGCTGTGGCGGATGCAGTCTCCAGCATATTTCCTATGAGAAACAATTAGAATACAAATGGAATAAGGTACGCGAATGTCTGCGCCGGATCGGCAGGATCGAGAATCCTGATGCCCTGATGGAATCAATCTACGGTATGAAGGAACCATACCACTATCGAAACAAAGCACAGTTCCCGGTTGGCAGAGATAAAAATGGCAATATTGTGATCGGCTTCTATGCCGGCAGAACCCATTCAATCATTGATTCCGATACCTGTGCGATCGGTGCAGAAGTAAATGATCAGATTCTGCCGATCATTCGTGCATTTCTCACGGAACACAACATTTCCACTTATAACGAAACAACCGGTCAGGGTCTGGTACGTCATATTCTGACCCGTGTTGGTTTTACAACCGGCGAAGTCATGGTCTGTCTCATCATAAATGGAAAAAAACTGCCTCATGCAGATGAACTCATCTCCCGTCTGACAAAGATTTCCGGAATGACTTCCATCTGCCTGAACATCAATACAGAAAAAACAAATAAGATTCTTGGACCAACCTGCAAAACACTGTGGGGCAGTCCATACATCACAGATTATATCGGCAATGTAAAATACCAGATCTCGCCTCTGTCCTTCTATCAGGTAAACCCTGTGCAGACAAAGGTGCTTTATGAAAAAGCGTTAGAATATGCAGATCTGAACGGTGAAGAAACCGTCTGGGATATGTACTGCGGCATCGGAACCATTTCCCTGTTTCTTGCTCAGAAAGCAAAACAGGTATACGGCGTGGAGATCGTTCCCCAGGCAATTCTGGATGCCCGCAAAAATGCGGAACTTAACGATATTCATAACGTTGAATTCTTTACCGGAAAAGCAGAGGAAGTCGTTCCTGCCATTTACGAAAAAGGCGGCGACGGTTCCCGTGCCGATGTCGTCGTTGTCGATCCACCAAGAAAAGGCTGTGACAAGGTACTCCTTGACACCCTGATCCAGATGAATCCAAAACGGCTCGTCTATGTAAGCTGTGATCCCGCAACCCTTGCCCGCGACATCGCCATCCTCACTCCCGCCGGCTACCACCTCGAAAAAGTCGCTGTCGTCGACCAGTTTGGCCATACCGGCCATGTAGAGAC
>DJPV01000069.1:14158-45553 GCA_002437435.1 Lachnospiraceae bacterium UBA6403
GAGACATGCGCCCTCTTGGCGAGAACAAGCGAAGCGTAGATCGAGTCTTAGAGGCGCAGCCGTTCTGGCGAGCGAAGCGAGAGCAGAACCTCCTTGAACTCACCAAAACTGGCATTGTTGCTTTGTATCTGAAGCACTCCAGACACCATTAGGATATTTTTATATGGGAAAGCGAGACGAAACTAGTTATGAAAAAATATAGAATCATTGTTAATATTACCACTTTGTATGTATTTATCATGACCTTTGTTGTCAGTTTCATTCTTTCGTTAGCTCAAAATAATAATGCCAATCTTAGTGGAGAAAAGTTGTTGATTTTTCTTTGTGGTTTTTGGGGAAGCGTAATATGTATTGTAATACGATATGCGATTTTGTACAGAAATACACTATCTCAACATAATCTAATGAAAAAATTACTTATGTTAATATACCTGATAGTAGGAAGTGGTGTATTTATCCTAGTATTGGCAGGTATTTTATTTTTAAGTGATTTTTCTATAAAACATGACGTTTTGTCAAATTATATATAATGCTTGTAATATTACTATCTCAATGGCTGGGCGAACAACTAATAAAGAATAATATAAATAGCAGGTAATAATTGATGGCGTGGAAAGCATTTAGTTTCTGATCATACATATTTGAAAACCGAATAAATGTAATATTAATCATTGTAGAATGTAGCTGTTTATGATACAATATCCGAAGATTCGGATAAAAGGATATTACACTATGAATATATATGAAAAAATCTTTGCAAGACTTGAAGAATTACATATGAGCCAGATCGAATTATCACGAAAAACCGGAATTGCAACCAGCACAATCAGTGATTGGCGAAAGAAAAAAATAAATCCACAGGCTGATAAATTAGTTACTATTTGTAAAGCACTTGACATGTCACTTGTAGATTTGCTTTGTGATGAGGAAGAAACAGAGCAACCCATTCAGACAGATTATTTACTTGATAAAAAGCATATAATCGAAGTATTTAGACCATCTGACATTGAAACAAAAAGAAGATTATTAAGATATTTTGAGTTAGTAGAAATATGCAAACAAATCAATGAAAATAATGCATCGAAGAAAAACAAGAGAAATGTATCGGTTATTCAAGATATTGATGGGAACAATATTGTTGTAATTAATGATATTGTTTTTAAAGGAAAACGTTCAGTGAATTGGAAAAATGTAAGAGAATATCTTAAGAAGTACGTTGGAGATTTTTATACCATAGCCTCTACAGGTGACATAGTATATATAGGATCAGATTTACCGAATGAAAATATTGGTTCAAACTATACACATAGTATAAAGGGAACAAATGCTAAGGCCAAAGCCAATGCAACACAAGGAATTCCTGAATTGATAGAGATTGCAGTCGGGAAACATTTTCGAAAAAATAATCAAGAAAAACATTGGAGAAATGCAAAATTTGGGTGGTATCGATATGATTCACGCTTTGCATTACCAGTATATGATGAATCAGGGGAAATAGAGAGGTACAATGTATTTCATACATCCTTGATTGTCAGACATTCGGAAGATAAAAAATTATATCTATATGATATTTTGGATATAAAAAAAGAAACGAGCAACCCGATTGAGCTATAAGGCTGTACACGACAAAAACCCATTTCTTTATGAAGTGATGATACTATATGAAATGCTATTTGTCAATCCGAATATTCAAATGAACCACAGGAGATACAACAATGTTATACATCATGCGACATGGAAAAACAGACTGGAATGCCATGCGGAAACTACAGGGACGGACAGACATTCCATTAAATGAAGAAGGAAGGCAGATGGCGGAACATGCCAGAACAGAATATGCCGATATCCATTTTGATATCTGCTACTGCTCTCCCCTTATCCGGGCAAAGGAGACAGCCGAGATCGTATTAAAAGGGCGGAACATTCCGATCATAACTGATGACCGTTTAAAAGAAATGAGCTTTGGCATCTACGAAGGAACTGCAAACTGCATAACTACTCCCGGCTGTCCAATGAAAGATCTCTTTCTTGATCCGGCAAACTATAAAGTTCCAAAGGATGGCGGAGAAAGCTTTGAACAGCTATTTGCGAGAACAGGAGAATTTCTGAAAGAGGTTGTAAAACCACAATTAGACGAGGGAAAAGATGTCCTGATCGTCGGACATGGAGCTATGAATTCCAGTATCATCTGCCAGGTCAAGGGAATCCCGCTGTCAGAGTTCTGGAGCGCAGGAATCGAGAACTGCAAACTGAAACGCATACTATAAAAAATATTCAGAAAACAGTTTAGTGGCAAGGTTCTTTCTTATGAAAATAACCCGGAACAGTTCAGGGAAATACATTTTGCAAAGGAAGAAAAATACCAGAGATATGAATATCTGAAACAGCAGTCGGAACACTCGCTTGACGATTCCCGTGAAACCAGATATGCTAAAGAAACAAATATACCACAGAAAGGAACCCGGACTATGATAGGTTTAATCGTTGCTCGTTCAAAAAATAATGTAATTGGAAAAAATGGACAGATCCCATGGCGGATCAAAGGAGAACAGAAACAGTTTAAAGAACTGACAACAGGGAATACTGTGGTTATGGGACGTAAGTCATATGAAGAGATCGGACATCCTCTCCCGAACCGAATGAACATCATTGTATCAAATACTGCCAATTACTCTGGTGAAAACCTGCTTACCGTTCATTCGTTACAGGAAGCTCTTGATGCTGTAAAAGAGGGGAATGTCTATATTTCCGGTGGATATGGTCTGTTCAAAGAGGCACTTCCACTGGTTGATACGATGTATATCACAGAAGTTGATACTGTCGTTGAAGACGGAGATGTCTTCTTCCCTGAATTCAACGCAGATGAATTCGATATTACAACCGGTGAATCCGGCGGTGACGACATTACATTTACCCGTATGACCTACACCCGTAAGGAACTGTAAATAAGGATAACTCACATGAATACACAGACAACTAACGAAAATCCTCTCGGCACTCAGCCCGTGAAAAAATTATTAATGCAATTCGCCATTCCAAGTATAGTAGCCATGCTGGTCAGCTCTCTTTATAACATTGTTGACCAGTTTTTCATTGGGCGAAATGTCGGTGAACTTGGAAATGCTGCAACCAATATTTCATTTCCACTTTCCATATCCTGTATCGCAATCGCTCTGCTGTTCGGCATCGGCGGCGCATCTGCTTTTAATCTGGCTATGGGAAAAGGCGAAAAGGAAAAAGCTGTTTATTATATCGGCAATTCCGCTGTCATGCTCTTTGGCTGTGGTGTAATTTTAACCACGATCACCCTGCTGTTCTTAGAGCCTCTGCTCCGCTTCTTTGGATCTCCAGACAATGTACTTTCCTACGCAAAAACTTACACAGGCATTGTTGCTATCGGATTTCCTTTTCTGATCCTCACGACCGGAAGCGGTCATCTGATCCGGGCAGATGGCAGACCGAAGATCAGCATGATCTGTAACCTTACCGGAGCCGTGATCAATACGATCTTAGATGCACTGTTTGTATCCGTTCTTCAGATGGGTATGGCAGGCGCCGCCATCGCAACTGTTATCGGTCAGGTAATCTCCACCGGTCTTGTCATCTGGTTTTTATCCCATTGTAAGACTGTAACAATAAGAAAAGAACATCTCCGCATCAGAAGATCAATTATAGCGAGAGTCACATCCCTTGGTACTGCTCCCTGCAGCAACCAGCTTGCCATGATGATCGTACAAATCATTATGAACAAATCTCTCAAATACTATGGCTCCCTTTCCATCTATGGTGAAGCAATCCCTATTGCCTGTGCCGGAATCATCACAAAAGTAAACCAGGTATTTTTATCCCTGATCATCGGTATATCGCAGGGCTTACAGCCGATCACCAGCTATAACTACGGTGCAGGAAAATACAAACGGGTAAAGTCTGCCTATCTGTTCGCCTCTACCTGTGGATTTGTGATCGCGCTCATTGCATTTCTAATGTTCCAGTTTGTACCAAGGCAGATCATATCCATTTTCGGAAATGGTTCTGAAAGCTACTTCCAGTTTTCAATCAGCTATTTTCGTATTTTTCTGTTCTTTACGTTTATAAACTTTATGCAGCCGATCACTTCGAACTTCTTTACATCGATCGGCAAACCGAAAAAAGGAACATTTCTGTCATTGACCAGACAGATCCTGTTCCTTCTTCCATTATTAATTATTCTGCCGCTTTTTATGGGAATTGATGGCATTATGTATTCCGGTCCGATCGCCGATGGACTTGCCGGAGCTGTCGCCATCTTCATGGTCTGGAATGAATTCCGCACCAAACCTTTCCGCTAAAAAGATTGTTGATATTCAACCTCTACTTTTTGTCGCGATATTTTGGCTCTGCCGGTATGGATATATACAAAGACCGTTCCGTTTTCTGCTCGGATTTGCACGCTTATTGCCAGCAGTCGCCCAAACTCACCCTTACGGGTTCAGACATGGGCTTGGTGCTGACCGCTAGTGCAAACCTCACAACGAAAACTTCACTGACGTCTTATGTATATATCCATACCGGCAGAGCCAAAATATCATAACTATAAATAACACAAGAATCATCAACAATCTTTTTTTTACTCACACATCGGGAAACGGACAATAAAACGGGTGCCGATCTCCGGGCGGGATACGACCTGGATCGTGCCGGAGTGAGCATCGACGATCCATTTGGCTATGGAAAGTCCAAGTCCGGAGCCGCCGGTCTCGCCGTTTCTCGCTTCGTCCGACCGATAGAACCGCTCAAAGATATGAACGACATCTGACGATTCCATTCCGATACCTTCATCCTGAATCATATAACTGACATAACCGGATTCCAACATAACTCCTAATGTAATATCCGCACCATCCGAAGAATACTTTGCCGCATTCTGTACAAAGATCCGGATGGACTGCTTGATCATGGCTATATCCCCTGTCATATATGCAGGATCTGTTCCACGGAACAGATAGTGGTGCTTCTCATCGATCATCTGAGATTCCTCCCATACCTCACTGACCATCTGGTTCAGATCCATTTTCACTTTATTCAGGGTATTTCTTCCGCTGTCACCCCGTGCAAGGAACAGAAGCTGCTCCACCAGTTCCTTCATGTGCTGCGACTCATTCTTAAGGGCTTCGATGGATTCTGTCAGAACCTTTTCATCCTCTTTTCCCCATCGATCCAGCATATTTACATATCCCTGAATTACAGCAATAGGCGTCCGAAGCTCATGTGATGCATCCGACACAAACCGCACCTGCCGTCTTTCATTTTCCTTCATATTCCAAAGCAGATTATTCAGTGCGATCTCGATACTTTTCAGTTCCTTGTCACCGGTATGGATTCCCTGTTCTACATCATCCGGAGAAATGTGTGATATTGCCTGTTCCAGATGATCCATCTGATTCCGGTCAAACGTCTTTGCCGGCTTCTTATCGGAACGCTTCTTCTGATCTTCCATACCATTTTGATCAAATGACATTTTACTGATCTGTTCTGCCTTTACCGCCAGATCATTTAACGGTTTCAGCTTTCTTCTGACAACAGAAGTCCGAAACAATGCAAAGAACAACACAAATCCTTCTGCCGATAAAAGTATGATTCCCGGTATGGCTACCAGATTCCTGACATCCCGGATATCATATGCATATGATTTCTGGTCATTTCCATCGATCACATATACCAGTGTATGCTTTTCTTCATTTACATTAAAATAATAATGCTCGCCCGTTACCTGATCCGGAAGCTTCGTCGTGCACCAGTACATCCAGGTTCCCATAATAAGAAAGGCAATGATAATATTGATTCCTATTACATTGCCCACTTCCTTCAGCCAGAAGCTGATATTAATTTTTCTGGCGATTGAGGTCATCCTCTTATTTTCATTCATCTGTGATACCTTTTCTTATATATTCTTTGCCATACCCTTAATCCTGTATCTGCTTTTATGATCAAGCTGTATGCTCTATGATTTTATATACATTCCTATGATTCCTTGATCACATATCCTACGCCTCGTACCGTCGTGATCAGATTGATACCGAACCGGTCATCAATCTTCGTACGCAGGTATCGAATATATACATCTATGATATTTGTCTCGCCGACATACTCATATCCACAGACAATATTCATCAGTTTTTCCCGATCCATGACGATATTCTTGTTCTCCATCAAAGTGTGCAGCAGCTCAAACTCCCGATTGGTAAGCTCCACCGGCTCTCCTGCCACCGTAACCTCATGCCGGTCAGTATCCAGACTGACTCCATGGATCTCTAGCTTATGTGTCTCCTGCCGGTCGGTGCTTTTCCGCTTCAACGCTACACGGATACGAGCCAGAAGTTCTTCAATCGCAAATGGTTTCGTGATGTAATCATCCGCTCCCGCATCCAGCCCGGACACCTTGTCCATTACCGCATCCCTCGCAGTAAGCAGCAGGATCGGAACATTATTTCCTTCTTTACGAATACGACGAAGAACCTCCAGACCATTTAGTCTTGGAAGCATAACATCCAGCACGATCAGGTCAGCATTTTCTGAAAGTGCCAGATCCAGACCTGTCCGTCCGTCAAATGCTTTCACTACTTCATATCCTTCATGAACCAATTCCAGCTCTACGAATCTGGCAATTTTTTCTTCATCTTCTACAATCAAAATCTTCTGGCTCATCTCTACTCCTTGTCGTGACGATTTATTTTAAGGGAGTAGCCTGATTACCTGTGTCCATATTCTGACATACCTATTATTCCGCAAGTCGTTTTCACTCTATTCTCACGTAGCAGTACTAAATTCCCCACCTATCGGTGGCTCATTAAGGACTGACGTGAGAAAAGGCTTGCTGCATAATAGTATATCAGAACATGGGCAATGTATTTCAGTTTCATATCCCTTAAAATAAATCTGTGTATTGTAATTGTAATTAATCTCTCGGATTAGTTCCTGTTGATGTCTGTCTTAATAGTTTCTACCGTATCCGCAACCTTGTCGCAGGCACTGTTCAGATCTACATTGATACTGTCGATCCCTGCAAAATGATATCTGCATTCACAGAATAAGCCGATCACTAATAGTGGGATCGTGATCCAGAATGCGAAGATGATCGCAAGTATCAATACCAGAACAGGTACATTCACCATAGTGCTGCTGCGTCTTTCTATGATAAACTTGGAATCAACGCTTTTCTTTAACAGTCTTCCGCACCAGGAAAAGAACTGATCCATCATCTGACCAAAGGTCTTTTTATTGCAGTCTCTTGTATATTCCTGCTGTGCCTGTTCGAATTCTGTTGATGTCTGCTGTGCCTGATCCGTCGTATAACTGGTTACATCCGGTGCTTTTACCTTACCTTTCTTCTCCAGATAAATGATCGCATCCAGCACATCATAATTATTTGCTTCTAACGCCTCCTTGGCTTCTTCGTAACTGACACCTGTTTTTTTTCTTAACTTTTCTACTTTTTCTAAATTATCCATATTTTTTCCTTCTTTCTCTATTCTCTCCTCAGCTGATGGTATTACTATACCATCCACGAATTAATCTAAAATAGGAAAAAGATTAAAATCAGATTAAGAATCTGACATTTCAATTATTTCAATGCTGCTTTTTCGATGGAATAACTGTTAATCAGCTCATCCTCTGCCGTATAGATAGATACGTTTGCTGTCAACTCTTTTATACTTTCCGGATCTGTCACATCGCACAAAAGTTTTCCATATGTATGCCCAAGAACCTCTGTCATATAGGATGGTTCTTCATCTGTTCCATTTACAAGAATAGTGTCAAATGTTGCCTGAATTAATTCATCTGTCTTATTATAGATTTCAAATGCCAGACAGGTCTCTGCATCTTCGCCCTCTCCATCGGTCTCAACACCTGTATATGCAATCGTAATCTTATCATTATCAAATACCTGAACTGCACCATCTTTTAACGTAAAGTTCTGATTCCCCGAAGACTCTGACTTATCGGATAAAAAAACATCCTTAACCTCATAGCGTCCAACTGTTTCTCCCTCATCGTTATCAATAAAAAGAATACCATTCAATACGGAAACTGCTTTATCACACTCGATCATACACACATCTTCTTCTGTTGTATCTGCTTCCAGTTCAGGTCCAAACATCGGCTGTACTGTCTCTCCATTAATTGCTACATCCCCAAAATAAACATTAACAGGATCACCTGTCTTATTAGAAACAGTAAACATCATACCCTCAGCTTCCTTGTCATATCCTGTATATACAAGAGTCACTTTGTCATTATCTAATACATTGACAGATACATTCTCCTCTTCTGGTGATGATTCAGTCTTCTGCTCTTTTTTTTCACAACCACATAGACTTGCAAATACACATAAGCCTGCTGCCAGAATATAATGTCCTCTTTTCATAATTATTTATCCTCCACATTTCTTTAAGAACCGGGACACGTCAGTTTTCTCTTTAACTAATGTGCCTACCGATTCTTCTCATATTATTTTTTAATTTTGACCTTAGTATAACTGCTCCATGCAGAATATGTCTTTTTCGAACCTGACTTCTGATAAGAACGTATTCTGACATAATAGATCTTTCCCTTTTTCAATTTCTTAATTACTGCTTTACCAGAAGATTTAGCTGTATTTGTCGTCTTTGTACCTTTTGCAAATGTCTTGCCGGTAGAATACTGAATCTGGTAACCGGAAATTTTCTTCTGTTTTTTCCATGTTACTGAAAGCTTCCTGTCCCTCTGATTTGCAGTTTTTAATTTCGTTGGTGCCGTCAGACGAAGGATCGTCTTTTCTTTGCTGACTGCCTTTGCCGTCTGCCCATTCACAGATTTGTAAGATTCTATTCTATAACTATAAGTTGTACCATGCTTGGACTTCACGGTTGAATCTGTATAAGTAGTCTTCGAAGCTCCCTTTACTGTCTTGATCTTTTTCCACGACTTGGAACCTGAATTTTTACGATAGACAACATAACCGGCAGCACCAGAAATCTTCTTCCATGTAAGCTTGACGCCTGCTGCTTTATTTTCCGCCTTAGAGATAGCTGTTTTATTTACTGCAATTATTGCAGGTATATCTTCATCATCAACAGGCTCTATCTTGCTGCTATCACCCGGAATTATCTCACTTCCATCGCCCGGTTTTGTCTCACTTCCATCTCCCGAAATTATCTCTTGTCCTGTCAATACAACATTTTTTACTGTATAGTCTGACAAATCATTTATATTAATCTGATAGAACTGCAATGTTTCATTTTTCCATGTATACCAGACCAGTTTATCTCCTGCGAGAACAGGAACGCAGTCTGACAGATCACCGGTCAGACTATAGATGACTCCGACCTGATTTCCCCTCAAATGCCATAATATCTGTTGCCTTGCATGTAGAAGAATAAGGAATGCCATTGGTGAATCCGCTGGTTGTAACTACAGATGGATACCTTACCAGAACGATAGATCTTGGATGTGCATCTCCATGATCAACCGCAACGATCTTACCATTTTCCATCTGAATAAACTGGTTAAATGAATGACTGACATAACCATAATTTATGTTCATAACTTTTGTAAATGACTCTGTGATCTTCATCACAGATGTATCTACCTGAATCGTTACATTTGCCTGGTGGTTATAACCATCTTTCTTTGACTTATACATTTCATGAGATGTACGAATCATCAGATAATTTCCATAAGACGCCATTCTTGCAGAGCCGGCATCAAATGGAACTGTTGTATTTTCTCCATACAGTCCACAGGAAGCTACCCAGCTCCAGTCCTTTGTATATTTTGTGATACGATACACTTCTACATTATCCGACTCGTCCTTATTTGTCTGACCGGAAAGAATATAATAATTCCCATTCATCTCATAAAATCCACCAAATAAAGGAAGTTCCTGCGGAACAATCTTCCGTCCGGTAATCGTAAAGGAAGAATCAAAATATTCTACAATATAACCATTTGCGTCAGCCCCAGCCTGTACCCGCATATAAGTTCCATTCTCATATGTAAGGTATGATCGGATCGGCTTTGCCCACTGACTATACTCATAGTTTTGATCTTCGATATTATCTCCTGTATAAGCTGTACAGGCAACCTCAGCCGCCTGTACCTGCTGTCCTCCACCGATACTACCTGTCATTCCACCGGAAAGGATTCCTGCTGCAACTGCAAATCCGGTCACTACAGCAATAATGCTTTTCTTTAACCCCTGTACACCTTTTGTCATATGCTTCTCTCCTTTATAAAACTAACTATAACCTGCTCCATTATCTCCCGTTTACCAAGATATCTGTTCTGTGTTTTTTGTATTGCCTCCTCATAAAACAAAACCGCACCCCATATATCCCCGGCAGTCGCCATACCCTGATGCAAGCACAGGTTCTGGTTCGTTGCTTACACACAATAAGGATATACAGTGTGCAGTCTTGTTACTTTTTATTCCTCTGTCTTCTGTTCGTCTAATACTGTAATGTCTATACCAAGCTCTTTGAGCTGAGCCTCATCCACATAGTCAGGAGCATTTGTCATCAGACAGGATGCATCCTTCACCTTTGGGAATGCAATTACATCACGGATAGAATCCTGCTTTGCCATAAGCATAACCAGACGATCCAGACCATATGCCAGTCCGGCATGAGGCGGTACTCCATATTTGAACGCGTCTAACAGGAAGCCGAATCTTTCATACGCTTGTTCTTTGGTAAATCCAAGACATTCAAACATCTTCTCCTGAATATCATCCTGATGGATTCGGACAGATCCACCACCGATCTCATTACCATTTAATACGATATCATAAGCCTTTGCACGAACCCTGCCGGGATCTGTATCGATGATCGCCAGATCCTCCTCCATCGGCATAGTAAATGGATGGTGCATAGCTGTGAAACGATTCTGTTCATCTGACCACTCAAGAAGTGGGAATTCTGTGATCCATACAAATTCAAATACATTTTTATCAAGCAGTCCCATCTGATCTGCAAGGTGGCAGCGGAGTGCTCCAAGTGTATCCCATACAACCTTGTTCTTATCTGCTGCAAATAACAGTAAGTCTCCCGGTTCACCGGAAAGTGCTGCTACGATATTGTTCATCTCTTCTTCCGTCATGAACTTTGTAAATGATGACTTGTAAGTGCCATCTTCATTAATTGCAATATATGCAAGACCCTTTGCTCCATATGTCTTTGCAAATTCAACCAGAGCATCGATCTTCTTACGAGGCATCGCACCCTGTCCCTTTGCATTAATACCACGGACAGATCCGCCATTTTCAAGAGCGCCTGTAAATACACCAAATCCACAGCCCTCAACAACTTCGCTGATATCCTTTAATTCCATACCAAAACGAAGATCCGGCTTATCAGAACCGAAACGGTTCATTGCTTCGATCCATGTCATACGGCGGATTGGAAGTTTTACATCTACATCCAGAATCTCCTTGAATAATTTTGCAAGGAGTCTTTCATTTACATCGATAACGTCATCCACATCTACGAAGGATAACTCCATATCCATCTGTGTGAACTCCGGCTGTCTGTCTGCACGAAGATCCTCATCACGGAAGCATCTTGCGATCTGGAAATAACGGTCATAACCGGAGCACATCAGAAGCTGCTTGTAGATCTGAGGAGACTGTGGTAATGCATAGAATGTACCCGGATGGATACGGCTCGGTACGAGATAATCTCTTGCACCCTCCGGTGTTGACTTACATAACATAGGTGTCTCGATCTCAAGGAAGCCTTCATTTGCCATAAACTGTCTGGCAATGGTCATAACCTTGCTCTTCATAACCAGATTTCTCTGAAGATCCGGTCTTCTCAGATCCAGGTATCTGTATTTCAAACGTAATTCTTCTTTTGTCTTGCTGTTCTCTTCAATCGGGAATGGAGGTGTCTCAGCCTCTGATAAGATACGAAGGGAAGTTGCTACAACCTCGATATCTCCGGTTGCCAGATTCTCATTTATTGCACCGGCACGCTTGCAGACAGTACCTTCGATCGCTGCTACAAACTCACTCTTAAGCTTTGTTGCCTTCTCAAAGCACTCGCTTCCGCATTTGGATTCCTCAAATATGATCTGAAGAATACCGCTTCTGTCTCTGAGATCGACAAATATGATTCCACCTTTATTTCTGCTCTTCTGAACCCAGCCCATTACGGTTACTTTCTGTCCTTCAAGAGCGTTTGAAACCTCTGCACATCTGTGGGAACGCTTCAGTCCCTGCATTGATTCTGCCATTTTTCTATATCCTCCTGTGGTTCTTATCTTTCTTCTAATACACTTGCAAGCTGATTCAGTGCGATCTCGGTCTGCTCGCCCGTTTCCATATTCTTGATACGACCTGTATTCGTCTCTAATTCATTATCACCAATAATGATCGTATATCTTGCATTTAATTTATTTGCATATTTCATCTGCGCCTTTACACTTCGATTCATATAATCTGTCTCTACGATATAACCGGCCAGACGAAGATCATATACCAGCTTGTACGCTTTTGCCTTTGCGGAATCACCCATGATGCCGACATATAAGTCGATCGGTTTTTCCGGCGCAAGATTGATATTTTCTTTCTCAAGGAAATACAGGATTCTTTCAATTCCCATACCGAAACCAACGGACGGCTGAGCCTCTTTTCCATCGATCTCATATACAAGATTGTCGTATCTTCCGCCACCGCATAAGGTGAAGCCTTCTTTATTTACGAATTCAAATACTGTCTTTGTATAATAGTCAAGACCACGAACGATTCCTGTATCTACCTCAAATGGAATCTCAAGCTCTGTCAGAAGTCTCTGGAGTTCCTTGAAATGAGCATCACATTCTTCACACAGATAATCGATCGTTCTTGGAGCATCCTTTACAATCGCCTTGCAGCCCGACTCCTTACAGTCAATTACACGAAGTGGATTCTTGGCCATACGCTCCTTACAGGTATTGCAGAGTCCTTCTTCATGGCCTTTCAGATAAGAGATCAGCGCATCATTATACACTTTCTTACATTTTGGACATCCGATACTGTTGATATGCAGTTTTGCGTCTGACAGGCCGATCTGCTTGATGAGGGTTGATACCAGTGTCATAACCTCTACTTCTGCCATTGGATTTGGAGATCCGACAAACTCAACACCGAACTGGTGATGCTGACGAAGTCTTCCACTTTCCGGTTTCTCATAACGGAACGCCGGTGTGATATAGAACATCTTGACCGGCTGTGGTTCTGCATATAATTTATTCTCAACATAAGCACGGATCGCACCTGCTGTACCTTCCGGCTTCAATGTGATACTTCTTCCACCCTTATCAACAAAGGTGTACATTTCCTTCTGTACTACATCGGTTGTCTCTCCAACGCCACGCTGGAACAGCACCGTATGCTCAAATACAGGTGTGATTACTTCCTTTATATTGAATTTCTCACACAAGTTTCTTGCCATTGCTTCTACCTGTGTACGTGTTCTCATCTTGTCACCGAACCAGTCACTGGTTCCTCTTGGTGCCTGGGTTATCATATTCCATCCTCCATCTATTGTTCATATTTTTATACTATACATCAACTGATCCGTGATTCATAGCTTCCTTTTAAAATTAACTGAACTTCATCTAAAACATCAGTTGTATTTATAATTCTCTGAAATGCGAGAAATACTTTCATGTCAAAATGCCGCACTTCATCGATCACCATCAATAATGCGGTCTTTGGGTCAAATGCTTTCCGGTATGCGCGGTCACTGATCAGTGCGACAAATACATCACACACACGAATGATCCTTGCTCCGATCGGGATCTCCTCTCCCTGAAGACAGTACGGATAACCGGAACCATCATAGTTCTCATGATGGTACAGGATAATATCTGCAATATCATCCCCATAGCCCTCTTTTCTTACGATATCTGCCCCAAGCTTCGCATGAAGTCTTACATACCGCATTTCCTCGATCTTCATGGAGTTTCCTCGGCCATAGATATACGGTGTGATACGAAGTTTTCCGATATCATGGATCATTCCTGCAACCGCGATCTTATGGATCTCATCTTCCGAAAGTCCCAGTTCCCTGGCAAGCTCCGAAGATAACCGGCTGACACACATTCCATGACGGATGGCATCATCCAGATCCTGTTCATAATATTCTGTTTCTTTATCTGTGTCTAAGTTTATAACTTTATCTGTCATTTTGCAAACGCCTGCTTTTTTCTGTCGATCATTTCATCAATTCTTGCGATATAATCGTCCACACTCTTACAATTTTCCACACGGTCGATTCGGGTTCCTGTGATCGTCTCTCCTGTAACCGGATCCGGATCTCCTTCCCGGCGGATCAGCTTACTAGAGCTTCCCGCACCAATCCCTATAATGTCTGTCCGTTCTTCCATGATCAGAATATTATAGAGACATTCCAGTCCATGTCTGGCATATCCGACATTTTCCAGATTCCCCGCCATATTTTTCTGTCTGTACAGATAATATGGTGCAAGTCCCAGTTCTTCTGCTGCCTGACCGACCAGTGATAACTGTTCATCCACATCACCTGCAAAGCTGTATTTGTCCATCTCCTGTTTCAGATGTGCTGCCCGTTTGATCGCAAGAGTATGAACCGTAAGGCTCTCCGGCGCAAGCTTCTTCACTTTTTCCAGTGTCCGTTTCACCATCTCTGCATCTTCACCCGGAAGACCTACGATCAAATCCATATTAATATTGTCAAAGCCTGCTTCTCTGGCTCTTACAAATGCTTCTTCTGCCTGCTCCGGTGTATGTGCTCTGCCGATCAGCTTCAGCGTCTCCCCGTTCATCGTCTGCGGATTGATACTGATACGGCTAACGCCATGCATTTTCATCACCTGCAGCTTATCTGCTGTCGTACTGTCCGGACGACCTGCTTCGATCGTATATTCCCGAACCTGCGACAGGTCAAAATACTTCTCGATCATGCTACACAGACGATCCATCTGCTCCGCACTGATCGAAGACGGCGTCCCCCCGCCGATATAAATGGATACCAGCTTCTTCCCGGTATAGCTTGCCGCGATATACTTCATTTCCTTTTTCATCGTATCCAGATATGCATCTACTTTATCCTTATAAACACTGATCGGATAAGAAGTAAAAGAACAGTACAGACATCTCGTCGGACAAAATGGTATGCCGATATACAGGCAGTATTCATTCCGCTCATCGAGCGTCTCAATGATCGCTTTCTCACGTCTGGCAATCTTCACACAGGCATCTGCCTTTTCCCGGCTCGCAACATAAGTCTCCTGATACAGCTTCCGTATCTCCTTATCGGTGCATCCACGCTCTACCGCTTCCATCGCAATCTTCACCGGACGTACTCCGGTCAGACTTCCCCATGGTAGAACCCTGCCGGTTCTTTCTGACAGCATCTGATACATGGCACGCTTCAGTGCATTACGGAATATCTTTCTGTCATGGTAATTCTGATTGATCACGATATCCGGTTCTCCACAGACTGCTCTTACAGACCAGTCCCGCTTCTTATTCTCGGAAGTCTCTTCTGGCTCCATGTCCATCACCTGACCCGAGCTGCCATCCTTCATCCAGATCTTTGTCTGATCTTCTGTGAATTCTGCCACGAGTGTTGCAGTTACATCCGCCCCAATCTCCGGCTTCTTCTCTATATTCTCCGGTGTGATGATCTTCACACCCATGTAAAACGCCATGAGGATCACTCTCAGGTCATTATTATAATCTTCTACATTCTGAATCAGACAAATCATGCCAATCTAGTTCCTTATCTTTTATTATGAAAAAAATGGATTGAATTTCTTCTCTCTGCCAATCCTTGAAGTTCCATTATGTCCCGGATACACGATTGTTTCCTCCGGCAGCACAAGAAGCTTCATCTCGATTGCTTCTAACAGATCCTGTTCATTTCCGGTTGGGAAATCTGATCTGCCTACTGACGATGCAAATAATGTATCACCGGAAAACAGCAGATGTTCTTCTGCAAAATAATAACACATACCACCTGCCGTATGTCCCGGCACACTGATACACCGTACCACAGTTCCAAGAACTGCAACCTCCTGTCCATCTTTCAGATAAATATCTGCTGATGTTTCAAGCGGATGACCAAACATCGCAGACAGATTTCCTGTTCTGCTCTCAAGTACCTGCTTCTCATCCTCAGAAGCATATGCCTTTACTCCTGTCAGCTTTCTCAGATCATCCAGTGCTCCGATATGATCGTAATGTCCATGCGTCAGAAAAATACCAACGCAGGTAAGTCCTGCATCCGTCAGACTTTTATAAATAAAATCTGCATTGGCTGCCGGATCCACTACGATCGCTTCCTTTGTTTCTTTATTGCTTACAATATAACAGTTGGTTCCCAGATCGCCCAACTGATAAACCTTCACTTCTAATTCTGCCATTCAGATCTCCTATCCCACTGTTCTCTCTATATCAATAATACTGTCAACATTTCGGATCTTTGCAATGATCGTATTCAGCTGATCGACAGATTTGATCGAGAAACTGATCGTGATCGTTGCCTTTCCCTGCTTGCTTGTCCGGCTGTTAATACTGTTGACACTGATATTTGCCTCGCTTAAGATCTTTGTGATATCAAAAAGGATTCCGCTTCTGTCATCCGCATAGATATTGATCTCTGTAAGGTAAGTATTCTCAGCAACTGCATCCTGCTGCCATTCTGCATCAATGATCCTGTTTCTGTCTTCCTCACTCATACAAAGCACATTTACACAGTCTGTACGATGGATCGAAATGCCTCGACCTCTGGTGATAAATCCAATGATCTCATCACCCGGTACCGGTGAACAGCATTTGGAGAAACGAACTGCTACATCATCTGCACCTTTAACAATAATTCCGCCCTGTCCATGGGACGAATGATGCGTCCGCTTCAGCGCATATGCTTCCAGAATCTCCTTATCATCCAGCTGTTCTGTATGATCCTTGTTATATTCTTCGATCAGCTTGTTGACAACCTGACCTTCCTTGATTCCACCATGACCGACTGCTGCCATCGTAGCATCCCAGTCAGCAAAGTTATATTTCTTATATACACGTTCCTGATATTTCGGCTTGGAATACAGGGAATAATCCAGCCCCTTTGATTTACAGTATGCAAGAATCAGCTCCTTACCACGACTGATATTCTCATCCTTAAACTGATGCTTAAACCACTGGTTGATCTTCGTCTTTGCCTGTGCACTCTTAACGATATTCAACCAGTCTCTTGATGGTCCCGCGGAATTCTGGGATGTGATGATCTCTACCCTGTCACCATTATTTAATTTGGTATCGATCGGTACCTGTCGTCCATTGATCCGTGCACCTACCATTTTATTACCGACCGCTGTATGAATAGCATAGGCAAAATCGATCGGCGTCGATCCGCTTGGCAGATTCTTGACATCACCCGCCGGCGTAAAACAGTATACCTGCTCTGCAAACAGATCCAGGTCTGTCTTAACAAAGTTCATGAACTCTTTATTATCCGAAGTATCTCTCTGCCACTCCAGGATCTGGCGAAGCCATGATAACTTCTCTTCTTCTTTCTGCATAACCGTACCGGTTATATTCTCTTTATACTTCCAATGTGCAGCAATACCATATTCAGCCGTCCGATGCATCTCAAATGTACGGATCTGTATCTCGAATGGCTGTCCCTCCGGTCCGATCAATGTTGTATGAAGGGACTGATACATATTTGACTTTGGCATTGCAATATAATCTTTAAAGCGTCCCGGAATCGGCTTGTACATTTCATGGATGATTCCAAGCGCCGAATAACAGTCCCGGACAGTCTCTACTTTGATTCGAACCGCGAAGATATCATAGATCTGATCCAGTGTCTTGTTCTGATTCTTCATCTTTTTATATATACTGAACAAATGCTTTACACGACCGTCAATCTCTGCATCCAGATGAGCATTATCGATATGTTTCTTTACATCTGCAACAATACGTTTAATATAAGCTTCCCGTTCATGCATTCTCGCATCGATCTGAGCCGTCAGGTCCTTATAGACATCCGGCATCAGATATTTCATGGACAGATCATCCAGTTCTACCTTGATCTTGCTGATACCGAGACGATGTGCGATCGGCGCATAGATATCCATTGTCTCACGCGCCTTTTCCACCTGCTTTGCAGGAGACTGATACTGCAATGTTCTTAAGTTATGCAGTCTGTCTGCCAGTTTGATCAGGATAACACGGATATCCTTTGCCATCGATAAGAACATCTTTCTAAGGTTCTCTGCCTGTACCTCGATCTTATCCGTTGTCATCTTCAACTGGGTCAGTTTGGTAACACCTTCTACCAGAAATGCTACTTCTTCTGAGAACTCTGCTGCTATCTCCTCTGAGGTCATGACCGTATCTTCTACTACATCGTGAAGGATTCCGGCAACGATCGTCTCCTTATCCAGCTCCAGTTCTGCAAGAATAATAGCAACACAGAGTGGATGCATGATATATGGCTCTCCTGACTTTCGAAGCTGTCCCTCATGTGCCTTGGATGCCACCTTATATGCCTTCTCAATCATCGAAATATCTGCTGATGGATGATAGGTCAGGATCTTTTTGATCAGCTCCTTATACAGATCTTCCGGCGGAGTAAAATCCGCAGGCGTAGACAGATCAATATCCCGTTTTTCCCGCATCGGTTTATTCTCCATCGCTCCCGCCTTTGCCGCAAGCTCTTTTAATTCATCCATGCTTTCTGCTTTATCTTTTACGTTTTCCATGATCTTCACCACTTTTCCCAATTCGAATTTTTCTATTCCATAATCATCTGCAGATCAGATGATCATCGTTATTTCCCATCATAGCAGATAACAGAAGCCACATCATATTTTGCAAGCTTCTCTCTGCCCTTTAATCCTGCAAGTTCGATCAAAAATATAATCTTTACCACTTCACCGCCCAGTTCTTCAACCAGTCTTGCAGCAGCTTCCATGGTTCCGCCGGTTGCGATCAGATCATCCACAAGAACAACCTTCTGGCCCGGTTTGATCGCATCCTTATGCATCTCAATCGTTGCACTTCCATATTCCAGATCATAAGATGCCTCTATCGTCTCTCTTGGTAACTTTCCTTTCTTTCTTACCAGGGCAAATCCCTTTCCATTCTTATATGCGAGAGGTGTTCCAAAGATAAATCCTCTGGACTCTGCTCCGGCTACTATATCATACTCTACGCCCTTAAGCAGGTCGTCTAATGAATCGATTGCCAGCTTCAATCCATCAGGATCTCCGATCACACTTGTAATATCCCTGAAAATAATTCCCGGTTCCGGAAAATCCGGTATGCTTGTAACGTATTCTTCTATTTTCTTCATAATTTTCCTCCTGCATATATAATGTATATTCTACATTTATTTACATTTTCCTTTTCTGCCATCCCTGTGATATCAAAATATCAGTTATGCTTCTATCCCTCATGCTTTCGATATTCCAGCAAACGAATCTGCAGCGTTCTCCTTCCTGCAAATTCATTGATATCCGGATAATAAGCAACATCCAATACCACATGGCTGGGCATTCCTTTTAGTATTTTATCACATTCATTTGCTCCAAACCACTGTTTTATGTTAGAAATAAACACTTCCGGGTCAAAACTTATGCCTTCGATCGTACCACCGTTCTCCATCAGGAACGAAACCCGCAGAACATTCTGTCTTTTTCCCATAATCCTTGCACCTTTTACACGCACACTGCTCTGTGCAAATACCGGCTTCTCGTTTCCTTTTCCAAATGGTTCCAGAACTTCCAGTTCTTCGGTCAGCGGAATACTTACATAATCGAGCGGCATCGGCACATCGATCCGAAGTTTCGGGGTCAGCAACTTTTCATCCAATGTGCAGTTTGCATTCATTTTCTCCCGAAGTCTGGAAAGATTCCGTTTCTCCATGGAAAAGCCAGCCGCCATCTCATGTCCACCGAACTTCGTGAAATAATCACTGCATTTATTAATCTCATCATACATATTATAGCCTTCGATCGAACGACCGGAGCCTTTGATGATTCCTTCTTCCTCGCTGTCCGTAAATAACAGCACCGGACGATAATATCGTTCCTTGATCCTTCCTGCAATAATACCGACCAGACTTTCATGAAGCTTCGGAATATACATAACAAGCACCCGGTCAGATAATGCCGCTGCTCCAGTCTCTGATACCGCTCCCGCCAGCAGGTGATCCGAATTCTCAAGCAACTCGATCGCCGTCTTTGTTCCCTGTTCTGTCATATCTTTCCGTGTATTATTAATATTTAACAGCTCGATCGCACGTTCATTTGCCTTATAACTGTCTGTTTCAAGCAGGAATTCCAGACTGGTCTTTGCATCCCCAAGTCTGCCCGCTGCGTTGATACATGGGCCAATGATGAATCCCAGATCAAATGTTGATAATTTTTTCCCATCCCTGCCACTATTTGCGATCAGAGCCTTTAATCCATAATTACTGCTGTCGGATAACCGCCGCAGTGCCTCTCTTACAATAATACGGTTCTCATCCACCAGATTCATAACGTCACAGACCGTTGCAATCCCAAGGATCTCGATAAATACCTTGCACTCAGCCTCCGGTATTCCGCACATCCGATATAGAAGCTGGATGAATTTGTATGCCACTCCTGCACCGCACAACTCCTTGCATGGATATTCACATCCGGGCTGCTTGTGATCGATCACCGCATCTGCTTCCGGCACTTTATAGATCCGGATATTATTTGCGTCTGTATCATATGGAATATCATGATGATCCGTAACGATCATCCGCATACCATATTCTTTTGCTTTACTAACTGCATCGAACGCTGCAATTCCATTATCACAGGTAATGATCGTACTGACCTGATCGGCTGCCGCGGCATCTACCATACGGATATTGATCCCATAACCATCATAGATCCGGTGCGGAATATCATAATCGATCCTATCCCCTGCAGGCGTACCATTTTCATACTCCCATACGCGCTGCAATCCCTTATATAATATGTAGTTTGAACTAACGCCATCGACATCATAATCTGAAATGATCCGTATCCTTTTCCGGTTTCGGATCTCCTCAAGTATAAGAGTACAGCCTTTTTCCATATCTTTCATCAATATAGGGTCATGCAGACAGTCAAGGTTTCCATTCAGATAGACATTGATATCCTCGTCCGTTATCACATCCCTGTTTCGGATCACTCTGGCTATTACCGGATCGATATGAAAACGTTCTGCGATTCCGAAAAAATCCGCCCGCTTCCCATACATCGTCCATACCATATCATATTTTATCGGAGGTTTTATCTCTGTTGCCATATCCGTCTTCTCCTGTCCGTTTTACTTATATTTTCATTCCCCTTACAAAAGCATAGGAATTATACACCAGCCTCAAAAAACGCGTCAACACCTTTGCAGTTTTGTTTTTGCGTATATATACGCATTTTATGCACCTATCAGGTTATGTGTTAATACACCTTACAGGTTGTTTATTTGATTTTTTATTCTAAATATAATGTATAGTGGAGGTAATCTTATGGAAAATTTATATGCCAAAATCGGACAACGTATTGTGCAGATACGACACGCAAATAATCTAACTCAATACCAGCTTGCTGAAATGCTTGATATATCTGTAAAGCACTGCAGTGCCATTGAACGAGGCAAATCCAGTCTCTCATTAGAGAAAATGATTGACCTCTGCGATATCTTTAAAATTGATCTGGATTACCTGATCCGTGGCGTGCAAAAAACTGATGATATACCATCTTATATTCCACACACTGTAGTGGAGATCATGACATCTGATGACGAAGAAAAGAAACAACATTTCTTAGATTATATAGAAATTTTTAATGCTATTTCAAATTCGCAATCGCAATAACCGGAGATTTTCACATTCGGAACATTTTATATTGAAAAAAGCAGTTGAAATTTGATATATCCGAATCTTTCGATAGATATCAGTTTTCAACTGCTTCTTTTATTATTTGAAATATTTGTCGATGATCTCATTTGCCTTATCTGTATCATCTGTAACACAGTAAACAACATAATTACCATCTTCCTTGATGATCGCTTTATCCAAACGGCTCGTCTCGGACGGTTTATAGTCTGCATAGGATGTCGTCTGCTTTGCTTTTCTGTCTTCACATGCTGACTTTACAGCATCTGCCGAACTCTGATCTGCTGCTTCAAATACTGCGATCTCCTCAGCCGTTGCCCCTGTGGATACAATAACCACACTGTTCTTTACTTTATCTGCATCAATTCCATAATAAGTAAGAGCCACATTTGTATCTAACTCAGACAAAGAATCTTCAAACGTCAATCCGCTCTTTAATTCATTTGCCATATCCGTCACATTTATATTCAGTGCTTCCTTCGAATCACCGTTTCCACCTACTGTTGTGCCACATCCTGCAAGCATACCTGCAATGCCAAGGATTGCACACATCTTCAAAATCTGTTTCTTCATCTGCTTAATAACACTCCTTGTCTCTTTCTCTATTTCAGCTATATCACAATACCGTTTATTTCGGATCTACTGTCTTACATATACATTCTGTCTGATATAATCCAGCCATTTCTCGCAGTATTCCTTATTACAATGCCTTCCATCCGTACTTGCATCTGCCGGAAGCGCTCCGTCAACTGTAACACTGCTCGCTACATCCAGATATATGATATCTCCATAATCCTTACACATTCTCTTTAACAGCTTGTTAAATTTCTTAACATTCTTATTATTATAAATCTCATCCTCATCCGAAAGCTTCTTTGAAACCGGAAGGATATTTTCTACATAGACCGTTGCATCCGGCTGGATCTCTCTGACTGCATCGATGAACGCCTTATAATCATCGATAAATACGTCATCATATACCCAGCCCAGTTCATTAAGTCCGAAAGATATATAGATATTATCATACTGCTTAAGCTTTAAAGCCTCTAATGTCGTTATCATTCCCTTATCTGTAGAAACGATCGCATCCGTCATAACTTTTTCGATATTCAATCCCTTCGAACAGAATGCATCCAGATTACTCATACCGGTATACAGGCTCAATCCCTCCGTTCTGGAATCTCCTATGATAACTGCCGTATCAAAATAAGCATCATCCGTCGCATTTGCCGGTTTAAAAATCTTTTTATCATACCAGTCATCTCCTTTTGATGAGAGGTTCGGATCTTTATCATTTATATATTTTAAAGTTGCTCCGCCTTCTGCTTCCGAGGTAGATGCTTCCTCACTGGTCGTTTCTGTTTCTGTCGTATTTTCAGTTGTCGTCTTTGTCGTTGCTCCTGTTGTATCTTCTTCCGTATTTTCTGTTGTCAGTTCCTCCCCTGTCTGGTCTGCATCAGACTTTGTTGCAACATTTTCCGTGTCTCTGTCTCTCCCAAAATTTATAATTTCCTGTCTATATTTTGTAGCAAACATCGCAATTGAACTCGCCAGAAAAATCACCGCAATCACAATGATCTTCCATCTGTCGATCTGTTCACTATGTTGCTTTGCGTTATATCGTTTATCATTGTCCATTATCTGTGCTTCCTCTTTTGATCTTACATTCTAAATAAAAGGAAAGGGTTGTCACCCCGATTTAATCAGTGTTCACATTATAACATACCACTTTACATAAGTGTACAGATTTTGAAATTTCTACATAATTCGCAGTTTTAGTCGTTTTTCGACTTTTCTCATTGTTGAAATTAACAAATCTTGTTTCATTTTTATGGACACTTTTTAACTTAAGTGTTACTATTTTATTAGATTTTTGAGATGGGTCTGCTTTCATTCTCATACATATACAATATTACCTTGCAGACTTTTTTCATTTTATGTATCTTAAATACAAATATTTATCACTTTATATGGGAGGCTACTATGAGTTTTAGCGCAAAAAACTATGATTTCAAAGGCGAGATCTGTATCGAACTGATCGCCGGTGATTTCCGTGCACTGATCGCACCTTTTAACGGAAGTAATGTAATGAAGCTGGAAAATACAGCTCTTGATATCGATATTTTAAGAAATGACTTGTCACTTTCTCCGGCAGAATTAAAAGCTGCTGCCGAAGTATACGGCATGCCTACTTTATATCTTCCAAACAGATTATCTCATGGCAACCTGAAAACCTCAGATGCCATATATCATTTTCCTTGTAATGATCCACTCGGAAACCACCTTCATGGTTTTCTTCACAAGCGTTGCCATACAATTGATGATATGTATGTGGATGGCGAAAGTGCTGTTGCAAAGACATCTTATATATATGATGAAAAGGATGAATTTTTCGAGACTTTCCCTGTCAGCTTCAAGGCAGAATTTGTATTCACACTGACAGCAGACGGGCTTGATTATTCCTTTACACTTACTAACCTTTCCAGGGTGCAGATGCCTTACGGTGTATGTAACCATATCGCATTTAAGGCACCATTTACAAATGGCGGCAGCGGTGCAAATGTACGTCTGCAGGTTCCGATCGGTGACAAATGGGAACTCAGCGATACCTGTATCCCAACAGAGAAAACCCTGCCACTTACCAGATATGACATGATGTATAAAGAAGGAGACATGGTTCCTGTTCTTCAGGATATTGACAACGATCTTTATACTGCAGAGATGAATGAATTAGATGGCGAGCCTTTCTATGGTATCATCATTACAGATAAAGTTACAGGCGTCCGCATCTGTTATGAAGTATGTGACGTTATGAAATACTGGATCATGTGGAATGATCATGGCATGAAAGAATTCTTCTGTCCGGAGCCTATGAGCTGGAACATCGATGCTCCAAACCTTTCCGGCGATCCTGCCGTAACAGGCTACACCGAACTCGCTCCCGGCGAATCCAAAACCGTAACCGAGCGAATCTTCGTAAGATAAAAAAGTCTATCGGACTATGCCGTTTCGCTGAAAGGACATAGTCCGATAGGTATAGTCTTATAAAAACACGGTATATGTATTCTGTGTAAGGAATAACATATGCCGTGTTTTCATATAAGGATCGGTCTTATTCGGTTTCTACCGTTCCTCCGATATACCATTTGCCGCCCTTCTTGTAGCAGATCAGTGACATCTTATCATCCTGTGTCTCTGTCTGTCCAAGATAGTTTACTGTCATGGTATAATCAACATCACAGATATAAGCACATCTTACTTTACTTGCTACAGATGCATCATCATACAGGCCTTCGCACATATTTTTAATAGTTGCTCTGTTGGCTTTCTCTGTTGATGTAATCTTATAATCAAGGGAATACTCAACACCCATGGATGACAAAAGTTCAAAGCTGCTGGATAATGTCGCCACATCATTGTCTGCAACACATTCTTTATCAACAAGAGATACTATCTTTGCTGTATCCGCTTCTTCGATGCCAGTCATGAAATCATCAACCAGCTTTTTGCTCTTCTTTGCTCCACCGATCGAACCTGAAAATAAGAATATCACTGCTGCTGCGATCACAACAAGTGCAACGATAATTCCGATCACTGCGCCAACGCCTGATTTTTTCTTTTTAACCGGCTGCTGATAAACTGCACCATTATCAAATCCAGGTGCATCATATGCATTTCCTGCATAACCTTTCTGCATAGGATCTCCCTGATACTGTGATCCACCATACTGTTGTGGATCCATCCCCATTCCCTGCTGTGGCTGCGCATCATATGTAACACCCTCCGGCTGCTGTGGCTGGTCATTCCCCGCAAGTTTAAAACCGCCACTTGTGCTTACTGACGCCCCACAAACAGGACAAACAGATTCATTTGTCTCTGCTCCGCAATTTGGACAATTCATAATCTCTCCTCCTAAAAGTAAATAAATATAATATTTGTGAACTTTTTGTGCCCATTCACATTTTGAGTGTATCAGATGACGATTCTTTTTACAATGATTATTTTTCCACTTTTATCCTGGGTTTTGTTGTCAAATATGCTATTTTATTATATAATATGCCCATATGGCTGTTTTTATAAGGGGCGCGCTTTGTCCTTTGTAAGGGAGAGATCATGGAGCAGCGGATACTGCCTGATAATGGCAGACACTACTTATCTTAATACACATGAAAGGAAGGTATATATTACATGAAGTTTGGTTATTTTGATGATGCCAACAAGGAGTATGTCATCACATCTCCTAGAACTCCTTATCCTTGGATCAACTACCTTGGAACACAGGATTTCTTCTCACTGATTTCAAATACAGCGGGAGGTTACAGCTTCTACAAAGATGCTCGTCTTCGTAGAATTACAAGATACCGTTATAACAATGTACCTATCGATATGGGCGGTCGTTATTTCTATATTAATGAGAATGGTACAATCTGGAATCCGGGCTGGTCACCTGTTAAGACAGAACTTGACGAGTATGAATGCCGTCATGGTATGGGTTACACAGTGATCACTGGTAAGAAGAACAACTTAAAGGCAGAGGTTACCTTCTTCGTACCTCAGAACTATGCCGGTGAAGTTCAGCAGGTTGTTCTTACAAATGAAAGCTCAGAAGAGAAGACTTTCTCATTCTTCTCATTTGAAGAGTGGTGTCTCTGGGATGCACAGGATGACTGCACAAACTTCCAGAGAAACTTCAGTACCGGTCGTGTAGAGGTCGTTGGTTCTACAATCTACCACAAGACAGAGTACAGAGACAGACGTGATCATTTCGCATTCTACACAGTAAATGACGAGATTGATGGTTACGATACAGACAGAGATTCATTCATCGGACTTTACAATGGTTTCCACAACCCACAGGCTGTTGAAGCCGGTAAAGCAAATGATTCATTCGCAGATGGATGGTCACCGATCGCTTCACACTACAAGAAGATCACTCTTGCTCCAGGCGAGACAAAGACTCTTGTATTTATTCTTGGATATGTTGAGATGCCTGTTGATCAGAAGTTTGAAGCAGACGGCAAGACGATCAACAAGGTTAAGGCTCTTGAAATGATGGAGAAGTACAACACTCCTGAGAAGGTTGCAGCAGGTCTTGCAGAACTCAAAGAGCACTGGAACAACCTCTTAAGCATCTTAAATGTTAATACTCCTGATGACAAGGTTAACCGTATGGTTAATATCTGGAATCAGTATCAGTGTATGGTTACATTCAACCTTTCACGTTCAGCTTCCTACTTCGAGTCCGGTATCGGTCGTGGTATGGGCTTCCGTGATTCTAACCAGGATGTACTTGGATTTGTTCATCAGATCCCTGATCGTGCCAGACAGAGAATTATCGATATCGCTTCTACACAGTTCCCAGATGGCGGATGCTATCATCAGTATCAGCCACTTACAAAGAAGGGTAATGCAGATATCGGTGGTGACTTCTCAGACGATCCATTATGGCTGATCCTTTCTGTAACTGCATACATCAAGGAGACAGGTGACTGGGGTATTCTTGATGAGATGGTTCCATATGACAACGATATGTCCATCGCTAAACCAATGCTTGACCACTTAAAGGTTTCCTTCTACAAGATCGTAAACAACCTTGGACCACACGGACTTCCGCTTGCAATGAGAGCTGACTGGAATGACTGTATCAACCTTTCATGCTTCTCAGATACACCGGGTGAAAGCTTCCAGACATACACAAACCCTAAGTTCGCTGCTGAAGGCGGATACTCAAAGGTTGCTGAATCAGTTATGGTTGCTACACTCTTTACATATGCAGGTCCTAACTATGTTGCTATTCTTAAACACCTTGGAATGAATGCTGAAGCAGAAGCTGCTCAGGCTGAGATTGATAAGATGAAAGCTAACATTATGGAATCCGCCTGGGATGGCGACTGGTTCTTAAGAGCATACGATGCAAATGGTGAAAAGATGGGATCTAAGGAATGTGAAGAAGGTCAGATCTTCATCGAGCCACAGGGCTTCGCTATTATGTCAGACATCGGTAAAGATCAGGGCTGTGACAAGAAGACACTTGCCGCTATTGATGAGCGTCTGAATACACAGTACGGACTTGTACTTAACAATCCTGCATTTACAAAGTATTACATCCAGTATGGTGAGATCTCAACATATCCAGGTGGATACAAAGAGAATGCCGGTATCTTCACACATAACAATGCATGGATCATCTGTGCTGCTGCTTACGCAGGAGCAGGCGATCAGGCATTCAAATATTACTCAGAGATCGCTCCTGCTTTTACCGAAGAGACATCAGATATCCACAAGACTGAACCATATGTATATGGTCAGATGATCGGTGGTAAGGATGCCGGTTCTGATATCGGAAAGCCAGGCAACCATTTTGGACAGGGTAAGAACTCATGGCTTACAGGTACAGCCGCTTGGAACATGGTGGCTATTTCACAGTACATCTTAGGTATCTCAGCAGACTTCGATGGTCTTAAGATCGATCCATCTATTCCTGCTGCATGGGATGGTCTGAATGCTACACGTCAGTTCCGTGGTGCTACATATGATATCAAGGTTACAAATCCGGATCATGTAAATAAGGGTATCAAGAGTGTTACTGTAGATGGCAATGCTATCGATGGCAATGTTCTCCCTGTATTCGGCGATGGAAAGACTCATGCTGTAGAAGTAGTAATGGGCTAATCCATATAACAAATTTCATATAAACATATAATAAAGACCCATATAGATTTATTACACAGATTTCTTTCTGCTAGATAAACTATATGGGTCTTATTATTTCTTCTATAAAAAATGCTGTCATCTATAACGGCATTTCTCTTATAACCTTTGCCATAACCGCAACACGATCACGGAAAGTATGTCCATTTAATACAATCTTCTGTCCGGCTTTCGCCTTTGCATCACGTTCTTCTTCATGTTCCAGATAATAATCGATTTTTTCTTTCAGATCCTCCCGTCCATGATATGTCACAACATTATCCCCGAACAACTCATGTATTTCAGGAATATCATCACTGATTATAAATGCTCCGGCAGCCAATGCATCAAAGATACGATTCGAGATGATTCCATTTTCTCTCATGTCATCCCAATGGTCATTCAGCAGAATCTTAGCATCATGATATGCCTGTCCCACCTTACTGTTATCCATATAATCACTGACAACATAATCCTGAACCGGGAATTTCTCCCAATGTCTTCCATATACTGTCAGCTTGTGCTCAGTCGGAATAAGATCTTTTAAGATCGGGCGAAATACATGTCTGGAATTTCCTATAAACAGCAATTCATATTGCTTATCATGTCCTTCTTCATATACCATCGCACTGTCATCAACACATTGTTGTGCAATTCCCGACGGCACCTGAAGTTTGGAAGCAAATTCATCATACATTTTCTGAGAAGCAAAAAATACATAATCATATGAATTATATTCTTTTATCGTCACATCATTCGGATGTGAAATATTCCACATAATATATTTTCTGTTATCTCCCACCGGTCTGTAATAAGGATTCTTTCCTCTCAGCACGATCACATACCCTGCCCGGCTCCGGTCATACCAACGGTCTCTTGGAAGAACATTTGCCTTATATCCCAGCTTCTCGAATTCCTTTTTCATTCCAACAGCAAAATACTGGTCTCCCCAATATTTTTTTGATTCATCATCCGGCATTGCTCCACATATATCGATCTCATCCGAACAGACAGGTACATCAAAGCATCCTCTGATCATCTGAACAAATTCATGCGCAGCATCCTTGTATATATGGTTCTTTATGACATATGCTTTCTGCCCTGCAAGGTATTCCTTCTTCTCCTCTGTTGTCTTTTCATTCATACAGCTGAGATCATACAATTCGGAAATCGGATGAAACAGACACTCTGTATCCACTGCCTTGTTCAGGCTATGTTTCTCTTCTAACTTCAGATACACAGTTTCTTCTTCCTGCTGCCACGATACCCTGATCAGATCATTTTTACAGTTGTACACTGCTTCCACATCATAATCCGGGCAGACCGGAACTAATATATCAGTATCAACACCTACATTATACCAGTCCTTCTTCGCAGTCCGGCTGAGTATCTTCACTTTACATCCAAGTGCCTCAAGTGCAGTCCCAAAGAATAAAGCATGATAATATTCCTCTGCATCCGTGCCGGTCTTCGCATCCGATACCGCAAATGCAACTGTCAATTTCTGTTCTGTGAACATATACGACTGGCTGATCTTATCATCAAATAGATGTTTTGCAAGGTATCTCTGCCATTTGCCCTTAAAGACCATCATGTCATGCGTGCGTCTTCGTTTCTTTTCCTTTATATCCTCACCCTGATCCTCAACACCCGCACTATATACCAAAGCTTTTGGGCAATAATAATTCTTATATCCTGCCTGATATAATCTCAGGCACAGATCTACATCCGCGTACTCATCTATATACCGGTCATCAAATCCACCAATCTCATCAAATACCATTTTCTTTATTAACATGGCATTACCCGATACCGCTATTCGTTCCTGAAGTTCCAGATCCAGATCGGAATCCGGCTCGCCATTTTTCAGATTATACGGCTGGATAAAATGTGCCTTTTCCCGTATAACATCCTTAAACCCAATTCCGGCATGCTGAAGCATATGTGATTTTTCCTCATTTGCCGATCCGGCAGGGATCTCCGGATAAACCAATTTCGCTCCAATAGCTCCCGGTCTGTCTGCTTCCCGCATAGCTATCAGCAACTCATCCACCCAGACATCTGTTACTTCCGTATCTTTATCTATAAATAACAGGCACTCACTTTCCGCCGTTTTTGCATCCTGTTTCCATGTTCTATCCTGATACAAGCGTATAATCGACACAAGCGGTCGTTTCTCTTCCAGAAAACGAATCTCCTGCATATGCTTTAATTCACCGCTCTGTTCCAGCGATGGATCTGCCTTCCAAAACATCCGCTCGGTTTTTCGTTCAAACTGCCGTTCCTGTAATCTTGCCAGATCTGCCATCAGACATCCCCTTGCTGCATCTTCACGCAGTTTCTTCATCTGCCTGTTGACTTTGGCAAGCTCCGTGTTCATTGCCTTTTTTTCTGCATTTAACTGTTTGATCTTACCGGAAAAATCTGTATTTTTCTTTTTTAGTACAGTTATTTGTTTTTTCAGACTTGCAGTTTCTTTCTTAAGTGTTTTTATTTCAGCAAGCGCATTTCTCCATTTGTGAAGAAATCCCCGGATACCCGGCAGCTTCGCGATAAAATTCTTTATTCCCTTCAAAGTCTTTTTCTTCTCCTGATTTTGTATTTCTATGGACATTTTTCTCCCTAATTATTGATTATAACACACCATATCTTTGCTGCGCAAACCAATCCTGTTGTTCCTGAAAAATACATATCCAATGTGTTGCATATCTCCAAATATTAATTTCATCGGCATTGTTATCTGCATGCTTGACACTCACATTCCGGTAACTTAAAATTGATTATATACCAATATTTATTTGGGGGAAAT
>DJPV01000040.1 GCA_002437435.1 Lachnospiraceae bacterium UBA6403
CATCGGATGGTTCGGCATCGGCATTGGGCGTCCCGGCATTGGCTGTCCGTTTGACATCGGACGGTTCGGCATCGGCTGTCCGTTCGGCATTGGCGGTACAGGCTGAGCCATCTTTGCCTGATTCTGCATAACCCCGACACGACTTACCTTATCAGCTGCCGGTTTATTTTCTTTTACTTCCTGTTTTTTTTCTTCTTCGATGTGGATACCCATGTCAAGCAACAGGTTATCCACATATTTCTTCATATCACTGATAGAAAATGTTCCTCTACGATTTGTGAATGTAATCAGACGTGCAACATAATTATCTCTATCCATTTCGAAATAAGTCGCATCACAGATAATAGCCTTTATGAAATCCCGGACTTCATTCAAATCAGTTATCTCTTTATCAACCGCAGCAACGATAAAGAAAACCTCCAATGTCTCAGGATTAACGAATATATACTGAATATCCTTAGCTACATAGCTTAGAGATATCATATTCATTCCAAATGTTTCAAGTGCAGACAACACATTATACAGCAGCGTAAGCATCTGTTTCTTGTTGATCTCTTTTTTCAGAAACTCCGTCATCTGCATCCGCTCACCGATTTGATACACAAATGTTCTCTGTCCTTCTTTTTCCTCAAGTGTATATGGGATGATCTGTGGGAATCTTCCTGACATACCCATATCCACCTTTGTATCAACAACATCTGCTGCATCTAACAGATACTTGCATGTATATTCCTCCCCTGTTCTTGTAAGCACAACTTTGTTTTTCTTCATAACCCTTTTCTCCATTCTGTCGTGTTATACACCAAAAGCAGGTATTGCTACCTGCTCGTGTTCACCCCGCCCCGGGGGGGGTGATAAATTTATTAACTTAATTTGAAAATAAAGTCTTCTCCGCCGATTGTGATCATAGCATCATTCTTCAGCTTCACTTCCTGGCCTTCCTCAAGTTTCACACCATCTACTAACGTAGCATTGGTTGCTTTATTGTCCTTCAGGTAGCATCCATCATCTCTCTGATAAATGATCGCATGTACTCTGCTGATCGCTCCATTTCCATCAATTCGGAAATCAACACCTCGGTTTGCTTTTCCAAGTTTGAATACTGCCTTGTTCACCATCACACGTTCTTTCGTGTTTACCCGGATGATATATGGCATTGCCTTTGGTACACCAGGTACAGGTTTCTTCTCCTCCTCAGGTGCCTGATCCTTTATAACACTCATTCCACCTGTAAGTTCTACAGTAGTTCCGGTTGATGGATTCTCATCCTCCGTTTTCTCCACTGGTGTGACCGGTGTTGTAAGTGTCTCCGGCTCTTTGGCTTTTGCCTCATCCACATCGCCTACGCCTCTGATCTGTTCTGTCGGATTATCAACCACTTCATCGACTTCTGTCTCATCTACAGCTTTCTGTATGATCTTAGCACGATTGATTCTTATATTTTTTATTACCGGCGGTTTCTCGATCAGATTATCAAGATCCTGTGTATCGATCAGAACCGGCTTTTCATCTTTCTTCTTTTCTTCTGCCATAATCTCAGTTACACCATCTGCTGTATGGGCAACTTCCTTTATGTCAAATGCATGCTCAGGTTCCTCTGCTTCAGACGCCAGCATCTCGGTCATGCCTTCCGCTTCTCCGCCATCTTCAGGAGTCTCTATCTTAATCTCTGTTGCTGCCTTGATCTCATCTGCGGCTTCTTCCGCAGCTTCTGTCTCTTCTGCAGTCTCTTCTGATTCATCATCTTCAATCTCTGTATCTTCGTCTAAAGTAAGTTCCTCCAGATTACTCTCATCAAAAACATCCATATTTACTGAACTACCGATACTGTCTGTATTCTCATTCAGATCCAGATCTTTGAATATCGTATTCTCCTCTGCAGGTTCTTCCTCATACATCTCAAGTCCGTCATCATCATCGTCATCAAACAGAATGTCCTTGAACTCAGGAAGATCATCCAGTGATGTATCCGGCTGTGGAACTTCAACTGACTGTGATACCTCCACGCCTGAATCACCAACATCCATGAATTCTTCTTCCACCTGTATGCCTGCGGATTCCATTAACTCTGTCAACTGTCCGACAAATCCACGGATCGTGAACTTTTCTACATTCAGCATATTTATAAGTTTTGCAACATAATTACAATCTTCATCGTCTGCATATGTCGCATTCAGGATCAGTCCTTTTACAAATGCTTTGAATTCTGCATTTGCTGACACATCTGATTCTACCGGAACACAGATCATCTTTACATCAAACGTTACGGGATTCACATATGTAAAATCTTTGTTAAGAATTACATATGAAACAGGGATTCCCAGATCACGCATATTCATAATCCCTGATGCAACCCCTCTGATTATGCCCAGCATCATCTCCGCATGTACCGTGCCTGAAAGGAGTGCTCCAACCGTTGTTCTGTCCGTTATATTGTATGTAAGATAATCATTTTCATCATCTTCTTCATAAATGATATCAATGAGTTCTGTAATTTTATTTTCATCAAGGTAATCAAGAAGCTCTTCGTCTAATTCTGTCTCATCATCCAAAACATAAGACAAGTACTTTTCAGAGCCTATGTTTCTTACTTTGAAATTCACTTTTCTCATCAAATAATCCTCCTATCACACGTTCTGCTGTGCATATAAGGTAACAAATTATCCCATTGTTCATGCATACTCTATAATTATATATAATTTCACCATATATCGCAAGCCTTTTTAAAAAGAAATCGGCAATCTGCCCAATACGTTACTGCGTATTAATATGTTCATCATATGTAGACGAAAAGATATGGCTTCCATCTCCTGCATCACTGGTATGATAATACAAATAATCATTTTCATCAGGATACAATACAGCCTCTATCGACGCCTGCCCCGGATTACAGATCGGTCCTACCGGAAGTCCATTATTCTTATAAGTATTATATGGAGATTCGATCTCAAGGTCGTCATACGTAACTTCTGTCTTATCATACATTCCATCTGTCAGAGGATACAGAACTGTCGGGCACATCTGAAGCATCATATCGATCTTTAAACGATTATAGATAACACCTGCGATGATCGGTCTCTCACTGTCTATCTTTGCTTCCCGTTCCACAATAGATGCCATGATAAGGATCTGATAATCTGTATATCCAAGTTCTGCTGCTCTTGCGCTGTATTCTGAAGTATATACACTCCGGAACTTCTCAAGCATCGCATCGATCAGACTTGCCGCCGTAGTATCTTCACAAATATCATAGGTTGCCGGGAACAGATATCCCTGAAGCTCATATTTTACACCGTCTGTATTCATATCTCCGGTATCAAATGGAACCTGATGATTTCCACTTTTTACTTCATTCAGGAACTCATCTGCACTGCAAACACCCTGCTCTTCACATTTTGCTGCGATCTGTTCGATACTGTATCCTTCCGGTATCGTCAATGTATCAATAACTTCCTTAACAGGTTCTACATAGCAAAGTTCTTCTATCATCTCGAGTGTACTCATTCCGGTATTCAGTGTAAATGTACCAGGCTGGATCCTTCCTCTGTATTTGGATTCTTTCACGCGCAATACAAATGCATATTCATACTTGATCAATCCGGCGTCATGCAAAATTGCTGCTACTTTCTTTGATGATGCTCCTTCCGGAATTTCGATCGTTACATCTGTTCCCGATGTACTCTCTGTTCCCTTATACTCATCCATAAATCCATCATAGATGTTTTTAATCTTTAATCCACCTATCACAACAAGGACAATAATGACAACCAGCACAATAATTATCTTAATACCTTTTCCGTTCTTCACTCTGCACTTCTCCTTTTTCTGTCTGTAACTTTTTATTCCCCAATAAAAATATACCCAAAACCAAAACAAAACATCCAACATTGACTTTGTAAAGCCTGTGATGATATGATAGTTTCATCACAAATGAAAGGATGCGATTTATTTTGGCAAATCCAATAGTAACAATTACAATGGAAAATGGTGATGTTATAAAGGCTGAGCTGTATCCGGACATTGCTCCTAATACAGTTAATAACTTTATCTCACTCGTAAAAAAAGGCTTTTACAATGGTTTAAACTTTCACCGTATCATCAACGGTTTTATGATCCAGGGCGGATGCCCGGAAGGAACCGGAATGGGCGGTCCAAATTACAGTATCAAAGGTGAATTCTCTCAGAACGGTTTCAAGAATGACCTGAAGCACACCGAAGGGGTTCTCTCCATGGCACGTTCCATGCGACCGGATTCTGCAGGATCCCAGTTCTTTATCATGCACAAAGCTGCTCCCCATTTAGATGGTGCATACGCTGCATTTGGCAAAGTAATCGAAGGAATGGATGTTGTAAATAAAATTGCAACAACCCATACAACTTACGGTGACCGTCCTGTAAAAGAACAGAAAATGGCATCTGTAACTGTCGACACATTTGGTGTTGATTATCCGGAGCCTGAAAAAGCCTGACTAAATTTCAGTATAAACTAAAACAGCCATTTTGGAAACAGATATTTCTCCAAAATGGCTGTTTTTTATGTTTTTTCTATGACCGATACGGCAATTTTAAACCGGTTTAATATCTCTTATTTTTCGTTCAGATCCACATCCCAGAAACCATCTAATGTAGCAAAATAATCATCCGGTGTCTCTGCCCGGCGGATCAGTCTGGTGCTGCCATCTTCACAGAGGAGAACCTCCGCAGATTTCAGCTTGCCATTATAATTATATCCCATTGCAAAGCCATGTGCACCTGTATCATGGATCACCAAAATATCTCCTATATCGATCTTTGGAAGCATACGGTCAATTGCAAATTTATCATTATTCTCACACAGAGAACCTGTTATATCGTATTTGTGATCACATGGTTCATTTTCCTTGCCAAGAACCGTAATATGATGATAAGCACCATACATGGCAGGACGCATCAGATTAACTGCACATGCATCTACACCGATATATTCCTTGTATGTATGTTTCTCATGGATCGCCGTTGTGATCAGATGACCATAAGGAGCCAGCATGAATCGTCCAAGTTCTGTATAGATGGCTACATCGCCCATTCCGGCAGGAACAAGGATCTCTTCATATACCTTTCTTACGCCTTCACCAATCGCAAGGATATCATTTGGCTCTTTATCCGGTGTATATGGAACACCTACACCGCCCGACAGATTGATGAAGTCAAGCTTCACACCTGTCTTTTCCTTGATCTCAACCGCTACCTCAAATAAAGTTCTTGCAAGAACCGGATAATAATCATTTGTTACTGTGTTGCTTGCAAGGAATGCATGCATTCCGAATCTCTTTACGCCTTTACTCTTCAGGATGCGATATGCTTCAATGATCTGATCTTTTGTCATACCGTACTTGGCATCTCCAGGATTGTCCATGATCGTTGTGGAAATAGAAAACGTACCACCCGGATTATATCTGCAGCAGATCTTCTCAGGAATTCCTGCTGTCTTTTCAAGGAAGTCAATATGTGTGAAATCATCCAGATTAATTGTTGCACCGAGTTTTTTCGCAAGAATAAATTCCTCTGCCGGTGTATCATTGGATGAAAACATGATCTCATCGCCGGTAAATCCCAGCCTGTCTGACATCATAAGTTCTGTCAATGATGAGCAGTCTGTACCACATCCTTCTTCCTTTAAGATACGAAGAATGGTAGGGTTTGGGGTTGCCTTTACTGCAAAGAACTCTTTAAATCCCTTATTCCATGAAAATGCCTGATATAGCTTTCTTGCATTTTCCCTGATTCCTTTTTCGTCATAAAGATGAAATGGTGTTGGGTATTTCTTAATCATCTCATCAACCTGTGCTTTTGTTACAAATGGTGTCTTCATGATTATCTTACCTTCCTGTTGTATTTTGTAATTCCGACTATATATTTAAGCACACACATCTGAATTTGTAAAGAATGCATATCAGATTCTGCCTGCTTTATCTGTATAATACCACGATCTGTGATCTCTTTATGCATTATTCTCGGCTGCAACAAGGTTATCACTCTTATGCTTCTTACGAAGGAGCGGCTTCTCGATCTTACCGGTTGCATTTCTCGGTACATCTTCAAAAATAATTCTTCTTGGTCTCTTATATCTTGGAAGCTCCTTACAGAATTCATTGATCTCTTCTTCGGTACATTCCATACCATCCTTTGTCTCAATGATCGCTGCCGTGATCTCGCCAAGTCTTGGATCCGCAAGTCCGATAACAGCTACATCCTTGATCTTCGGATATTTACTTAAGAAATTCTCGATCTGTACCGGATAGATATTCTCACCACCACTGATGATGACATCCTTCTTTCGGTCAACCAGATAAATGAATCCATCTGCATCCTGCTCTGCCATATCTCCGGTATACAGCCAGCCATCTTTTAATGTCTCAGCCGTTGCTTCCGGATTCTTATAATAACAGGTCATAACGCCAGGTCCCTTTAATATCAGTTCTCCGACATCTCCCTGCTTCACATCTTTACCATTTTCATCTACAATACGCACTTGCCATCCATATCCCGGAACGCCTATCGCACCGACTTTATCGATATTCTCAACACCCAGATGTACGGCACCTGGTCCGATCGATTCTGACAGGCCATAGTTCGTATCATACTGATGATGTGGGAAATACTCTTTCCAACGTTTGATCAGGCTCTGCGGAACCGGCTGTGCTCCGATATGCATCAGTCTCCACTGATCCAGCTTATAATCTGATAATTTCACTTCGCCCGATTCCAGTGCCAGCAGCAGATCCTGTGCCCAAGGTACTAACAACCATACAATAGTACACTGTTCATCCGATATAGTCTGAAGGATCGTCTTTGCATTAACTCCCTTTAACAGAACTGCTTTTCCACCCGTGATCAGACTTCCGAACCAATGCATCTTCGCACCTGTATGATATAAAGGTGGAATACATAAGAATACATCATCTTTTGTCTGTCCATGATGCTTCTGCTCAACTATAGCTGCATGCATCAGGCTCTCATGATTATGTAAGATCGCTTTTGGAAAACCTGTAGTTCCCGACGAGAAATAGATCGCTGCATCATCACTGTCCCTGATGTCTCTCTTTTCAAAGGTACTGGAGCAGTTTGCTGTCAGCTTATCATAGTCCTCTGCAAATGTCGGGCAGTTGCCGCCGGCATATAACAGAATACGTTTCTCTGCGATCTCATCTACAACTGTCTCAACTCGTCCGATAAATTCAGGTCCAAATACCAGCACATCCACATCTGCAAGTTCTACACAGTATTTAATCTCCTCTGCATCATACCGGAAGTTAAGCGGCACTGCCAAAGCTCCTGTCTTTAATGCTCCAAAATAGATTGGAAGCCATTCCAGACAGTTCATCATGAGGATACCAATCTTGTCGCCTTTCCGGATTCCTCTGGAAACCAGAAGATTTGCAAAACGGTTTGCCTTCTCATTAAATACATTCCATGTGATTTCTCGTCTATACTGACAGGTCGGATTCGCCTCGATCAGCTCATACTCTCTCCATGTCACTCTTCTTGTCTCTGTGACATCAGGATTAATCTCAACCAGTGCTACATCATCCCCGAATTCTCTGGCATTTCTCTCCAGATAATCTATAATCGGCATTTCTATATTCCTCCATACATTGTAACTTTTTCGCTCAAACGCTTTAACGCGTTAAACATCCATACCCTTTAGTATACTCAATCTCCTTCGAATACACAAGCAGTTTTTTCTATATCTCTGGATTCATAGCCGCTCTTATAAAATCAATATAATGATTCATGATGATATTTCCACAGAAAAGTGCGATCGCAAGTCCCACACTTAAGAACGGACCAAATGCAAAATGATCATTTTTACCATGACTTCTACGAACCAGACAGATCACACCATAGATTCCACCGAGGATCAGACCGATAAAGAACCCAACCACTGTTGTTTTCCAGCCAAGTAAGAATCCGGCAGCAAACATCAGCTTGATATCCCCGCCGCCAAATCCTTCCGGGATAATCAGAACGATCAGATATAAAGGAAGGCTGATACAGATCATGCCGATCAATCTGGATACGATCGTAACCTCATCCATTGCAAGAAACTCCGATCCCGGAACTGCATCAGAAACAAACTGAAGGATCAGAGATACCACACCCATCACAAAGATGATGACATTTAACATGAACGGAATCTCCATGGTATCCATATCTATAAAAGTCACTACAGTAAGCACTGCCAGAAACAGAAAATACATAATTCCCTGTAATCCCATACCAAAAAATCCGGTAAACAAAACTGCTGCCAGGCCACCAAATATAACAATTCCAACATTTCTGAATTTTCCCGGTTCATGCAGCCGCTCTAACTCCTGTTTCTCCGGTATCCGACAGATCACCTTTGTCAACAGATAGAAAATCGCCATACCTGCAATAAAAAATCCGAGGCAGGCTGCCACCTTGCCAACTGTTCCTGATATCTCCAACCATGTCATAAGCTTATACCCCTTTATCCTTTTATCTATTTATAATTACCTGCAAAATTGTCATTTCCTCTTATGAGCAATTCTGCCATAAGTTTTGCAGCCATTCACTCTACCGCATAACCACATTATATACTTCACGCTTTGGAACGCCACGGTCTGCTGCTGCCTGTTTGATCGCATCTTTCTTCGTCATGCCCTGTTTCTCATACATAGCGACATGTTCCTCTATCGTCATTGAAAGAAATTCCAGCTGCTTCTCTGCTTTCGCCGCAGCCACATCCATGCCCTCGATCACCATCACATATTCACCCCTCGGCTCATGCTCCATATAATAGGCGATTGCTTCTGATAACATGAACTGTTCGATCGTTTCATGCCGTTTCGTAAGTTCACGGCAGAGTGTAATTCTCCTGTCTCCAAGTGTATCAAATAATTCAGCAAGCGTCTTCTGCAGCCGGTGTGGTGCTTCATAGATCACCATCGTTCTGATCTCGTCTTTTAACTCTTCAAGAACCTCCGCCTTTTCTTTTTTATCCTGCGGCAGAAATGCTTCAAATGCAAATCGTCTGGTCGGCAGTCCCGATGAGATCAGCGCCGTGATGCAGGCACATGCCCCCGGTACTGCTGTTACGGTCACTCCGGCAGCAAGCGCCTGCTTTACCAGTTCCTCGCCCGGATCCGAGATTCCAGGCGTTCCCGCATCGGTTATAACAGCAATGTTCGTCCCCGCAAGAAGCTTGTCCACCAGAACCTTTGCTTTATCAAACTTATTAAATTCATGGTAACTGGTCATCGGGGTTTTGATCTCAAAATGATTTAACAGCTTGATACTGTTTCTCGTATCTTCTGCTGCGATCAGATCCACCTCTGACAGTGTGCGCACCGCCCGAAATGTCATGTCTTCCAGATTTCCGATCGGTGTAGCGACCAGATATAATATACCCGCCATGTAGATTCTCCTGTTCTGTCTGTTTTATTTCTTCGCTTCCCCTTCATAAGTAGCAAGAAGCTGTTCCGTGTAAACGCCCGGCTCTTTATAGACGATCAGGGGCGGCTCGATCTTGATTCTGGAATTACCACCCTTTACACCCTCTACGATCACCATATTCGGCTCTTTATCAATATATGGATGAATAAGCTGCATCCGCTTTGGTTCCAGTCCATTTGCCAGCAGTCCTTCAAAGATCTCTGCCAGCCGGAACGGTTTATGTATCATATAGAAGCTGCCGCCCGGTTTCAGCAGATAGGCGGCGGCTGCTATAACATCTGAAAGCGTCACGCAGATCTCATGTCTTGCAATATTCTTCGGCTCGTCAGGATTTGTCAGTCCATGGTTTCCGCTGATATACGGCGGATTCGATGTGACTATATCAAAAGAGGCCTTCCTGTAGTTACAGGAGACCTCTCTGATATCTCCATGATCGATTCGAACTTTCTGTTCCAGATCATTTAACCTGACACTTTTCCCTGCCATCTCTGCACAGGCATCCTGGATCTCCAGACCGACAAACTGACAGATGCCGTCAGATGGTTCTTTCGCTGCCAGCAGAATCGGTATAACACCGGTTCCTGTTCCCAGATCCATGTACATGCCATCCCGTCTGTGTTTTACAAAATTTGCCAGCAGTACCGCATCCATGCCAAAACAGAACATATTTGGATTCTGTATGATCCGGTACCCTTTGCATTGCAGATCATCGATTCGTTCATCAGGAAGAAGATTAATCATCAAACTTGGACTTTCCTCCCTTATCTTCCAGCGCTTCCAGTGCCTTGTATTCTTCATCACTGATACGCTCTGTATTTCTGCGTTTCTTTGGTTTGAACTTCAGTTCACTGACCGGATATTCCATGACCTCTTTATTATCATCCTTATCCGTAACAACGATCTTGACTTTCTGACGAAGTACACTTACAGATAAGACTTCACCCTTATTTCCATCTACTGTCCGAACGAAATCTCCGACATTTGGAAGCTTCTCATTCAGATACTCATATGTGTCCTGTTCATGCTTCAGGCAGCACATCAGTCTTCCACATACACCGGATATCTTTGTAGGATTCAGAGACAGATTCTGTTCTTTTGCCATCTTGATCGATACCGGAACGAACTCTGACAGATGCTCATGGCAGCACAGTTCCCTTCCACAGATACCGATACCGCCGACCATCTTCGTCTCATCACGAACACCGATCTGGCGAAGCTCGATCCTTGTCTTGAATACCGATGCCAGATCCTTTACCAATTCACGGAAATCAATTCTTCCATCTGCAGTAAAGTAGAACAGCACTTTATTATTATCAAATGTATACTCAGCCTCGATCAGCTTCATATCAAGCTTATGTTTTGCAATCTTCTCTTTGCAGATAGCAAATGCTTTCTTGCTCTTTTCTTTATTATCTTCGTGTCTTTTCTTATCTTCATCAGTAGCTACTCTTATGATCGTCTTTAAGGTGGATACGATCTTGCCATCATCGACATTCCGCTTACCCAGTACAACTTTTCCAAATTCCACGCCACGGGCAGTTTCTACGATAACGAATTGTCCACACTCAACATCATGGTCTCCCGGTGAAAAGAAATAAATCTTACCATTCGGTCTGAACCGAACTCCTATGATCTCTTTCATTATTTATTCTCCTTTATAGTCAGAAGCATAAGTTCCATAGCCACATCAAAATTAACATTTGCTTCCAGACGGATCTTCGCCTTATCCATCGCCTTTAAGACATTCTCGATTCCCTCATAGGAGATGTGCGATGACTGCTTACGGATATCTGTATAATATTCCTTAAACATCAGTCGTCCGGCATTTCCTGTGATCTTCAACATCAGGATGTCGCGATACCACATCATCATAAGGTCAATATAATCACTGATCTTTAATTTGTGATGATTCATATTTTTGATCGCAAATATAATATCATCGACTGTCATATCCGGAATCCTGCGAAGAATTCCTGTTACATCCTCTATGATCTCTTTATATTCATCACTGGTCGCAAGCCGGATCGCCTTGCCCAGATTACCCTGTGCAAAATCCATGCAGAAATCTGCTTTCTCCTTTGGAAGCTTCAGCTCATTCATCAGGTAATCCAAGACATCCCTCTCTCTGACAGGCTTGATATTCAGTACGATACATCTGGAAATGATCGTCGGAAGGATCTTGTCAATATTGCTGGTCAGCAGGAAAATGATCGCATACTCCGGTGGTTCCTCGATCGTCTTGAGCAGAGCATTCTGTGCATTTGCATTTAAAAGCTGTGCATCATCGATCACATAGATCTTATACCGGCTGCTATACGGTTTGATCGTTATATCCTTATTTACCTGATCACGAATCTCCTCTACCGAGATCACATTTGGTTTGTCATGTGTGACCCATGTAACATCCGGCTGATTATCTGTGTCCATCTGCTTGCATGATTTGCACTTACAGCATGGTTCCGTTCCGCCTTCTTCACACTCCAGAGTCTTGATTATGGCACGCGTCAGAGTCTTCTTGCCGCTGCCTTCTTCTCCATTTATGATATAGCCCTGGGATACCTTTCCCATCTCTATACTTCTCTTAAAATGCTGGATTATATCTTCATGTCCGATAATTTCAGAAAATTCTATCATGCTATTCTCCTTGCTTATGCTATGGTCTTGCCAGCCATTTTTCTACATACGAAGTTATTATATCATGTATTGCCTCTTTTGGCAAAGCTGCATCGACTTTTACAATACGGTCAGGATTCATCTCTGCAAGGCTTCTGTAGCCTTCGACAACCTTCTTATGAAAGTCCAGACTTTCCTGCTCCATACGGTCAAGCTCTGCCTGATTTTTCTTTCTGGCAATCCCCGCTTCCGCATCCAGATCCATTAAAAATGTCATATCCGGCAGAATGCCCTGTAAGGCAAATTCATTTACTTTATAAACGGTATCAATTCCAAGACCCCGTCCGATTCCCTGATATACGGCTGATGAATCTACAAAACGGTCTGCGATAACAGCCTTGCCGGCGGATAACGCCGGCTTGATATTCTCTTTTACAAGCTGTGCTCTCGCTGCTGCATATAATAACAGCTCTGTCATATATCCCATCTCTGTAAAATCTTTATTCAAAATGACTTCACGGATTGCTTCACTGACAGCATTTCCACCCGGATCTCTGGTGATAAGTACATCATATCCCTTTTTATTCAGATATTCCTTTAACAGTTCGATCTGTGTTGTCTTTCCGGCTCCGTCCGGACCTTCCATCGTTATAAATATTCCATGCATATGTTCCATGCTCCTTTATCTGTTTTATCATATCGCCAATCCAGATCCAATTATCGAACCTCCCCGGCAGCATCAATTGTTATTGCACTATAACGCTTTTATAACCTGTATATATATATCGTCCGGCTGACATTCCACACCGATCATGTTAAGACCGGTTTCCACCATATGAATAATATCCCGGATCACCTGCGCATCAATTTTCTCGCCCGGCGCGATAACTGCGGTTCCCGGTGGATATGCATACACATATTCAGCCGCTATGCTTCCATCCGCCTCTGTCAGCTTCTTTCTGCTGCTATCAAATGTCCACGCCTTTCCCGGTGTCATAACCTGTTCCAGCAGATGAAATTTCGTGTTAAATAAGACAGTCTTCTCCATCTCCGGCAATCCTGAATCTGCAGCATCCTTTCGATCCGCATCAGTTTCATTCGCTGCTTTCTCTTCTTTCGATGCCTCCGTCAGTTCCGCATCCATCTGCTTCAAGATCCCATACAGACGGTTAAATGTCTTTTTCTTATCAGCAAATGATGTCATAACGATCACATGCTGTGCTCCTGCCATCTCAACGACCTGATGGTAATACTCTGCCAGCACATGCGCAAGCCACGGTCCGGTCGCGCTGCCATACTTCTGACCATTTGTATCATCCACATTCTTCGGATACATGCCTGTCACCGTGAATACCAGCTTACATTTATCATAAGCATAACATGTCTGCTCCGGTTGTAACAGTCTGATATGCTTCAGTTCCTTACATTTTTTTCGAAAATGTTTTAACCGTTTTCTATATACCTCAAATACCTCCGAATGATTCGCTGCATATACAACAGCTTTCTCCATACTCTGCGTGAACAGGTACGATGGAGATGAGGTCTGAAAAATATGCAGATAACGTTCCACTCTCGGAATCAGTTCTTTCCGATTCACATGAAGAAGTGCTGTCTGTGTCAGTGCCGGAAGTGTCTTGTGTGTGCTCTGGATGACCAGATCTGCTCCTGCTGCCACCGCCGACAGATTCCGTTTCGGCATAAATGGAAGATGTGCTCCATGGGCTTCATCAACGATCAATGGGATATCATATGGCACAAGTACATTCTTAATGCTGCAGATATCCGATATCACTCCCTCATAAGTCGGTGAAGTAATAACCACAGCAGCAGGCAGTCCGCCCTTCTGCTTCATCTCCTGTATCTTTTTCTCGATCTGCTCCGGTGTAATATCTGCAAATATATCCGTTCCAGGCAAAAGTTCCGGCACGATATATTCCGGCTTCAGATTCAACAAACTTACTGCATGACAGACGGATTTGTGACAGTTCCTTCCCATCAGGATCTTTGCATGCTCCGGTGCACATGCAAAGAGTGCCGCCAGGATTCCCCCGGTTGCACCATTCACCATCATATATGTCTTCTCCGTGCCATAGAACTGTCTCATCTGCTCCAGACTGTCCTTCATAAAAAACTCCGGTTCATGCAGGTCGTCCAACCCTTCCGCCTCCGTAAAATCCCGGCGGAATAACGTCTCCCAGAAATCATCTGCAAATACATCCTGCCTTTTATGTCCCGGCATATGCCAGGGATAATAGCCCTCTTTACTGTATCTGTCCAGATATTTATTTATATACTCTTTCAAGCCAATCTCTCCTGTTCTATAAGAATAAAGACCGGAGAATCTTATCTGCAAATAAATCTCTATTCTCTGCAAATAAAACTATCCAGTCTCCATCCTTCATCTCTAGCTGCCTATTATATTGTGGATCATCTCGAGCTGGCTTCGAAGTGCCTCCACATCGATCTGTCCCGGTGCAGAAGGAATACCCGCAGTTGCAAATGAAATGCAGTTGCCATACATTTCTCCGGTTGTTCTGGTTGATACACCAAGTTCACCCATAGAGATAACGATTAGCGGCGTCTGATTTCCACTCTCCTGCAATTCCTTTGCAGCCTGCATCATATCGACAACCTGTGAGCCATCCTCAGGCATCATTGCGATCTTCGCAATATCCGCACCTGTATCTATCATTTCCTTGAATCTGCTCACGATCTGTTCCATCGGAATCGTAGTCTTGAAATCATGATTTGATACAACAACCTTGATACCATGTTCGTGTGCTGCCTCGATCACTTCCGTAACAAAAGGAATATCATAGAAATATTCAACATCGATCAGATCAACCAGTTCATTTTCGATCACTCGTAACAACATTTCCCTGTACTGATCCGGTGTGATATCATGACTTCCACCTTCACTTCTGGTTCGAAATGTGAATACGATCGGAAACTCCGCTAACTTATCCTGAAGCTTCTCAAGCGTCTTCATCAATATGTTCATATCCAGACAGTCTTCAAAACAGTCTGCTCTGAACTCCACCAGATCCGTCTTAGATTTTTTGATCGTTCGGATCTGCATATCCACATCATACTCTGTCGGTGCTACCATTGGTACGCAGATCTTTGTCATGCCCTCACCGATTCTTACATTTTTTACTTCTACAACATTCATATATGTGCTCCCGGAATACCTTTATCCTACTGTTCCTGTACATTTATGATCTGGTCATTGACAAGCTCTTTGGCGATGGCTGTGATATCGGCATCAACCTCCTGATCCTTTCCATTTGCCCAGACATTTACATTTACAACTATATAATCTTTATCATTGATCGGATAGAAATAGTAATAATCACGAACCTTGATATCATAGATATCGGAATCTATCACATAACAGTCCATTGTCTTGCCATCAGCTCCGGTCACCTGCTCCATCTTCTTATCAAGAATGCTTCCGTTATCACCAAGATACTCGAAATATGACATAAAGTTCTCACATTCCTTATCTTTATCACAATCCGGTGTCAGAGTGTAGTATGCATTATATTTGTCATTGTAGATGTCGATCTCCTCGTCATCTGCATATCCTCTGTCATAACCTGCCGGATCATTCAGGGAAACCGTATATCCGTCACCCTTCATGATGTAACCGGAATAATCAACATCATCGATGGAAGAACTGTCAATTACATACTCATCGTCATTGTCTCCATTGTCAGTAGTCTCTTCTTCCGTTGTAATGAAATCATCAATGCTGATATCTCCATCATCGATCGCTGAGCTAAATGCTGAACCCCATGCTTCCATGATTCTCTGTGCTGCTTCCTGATTAATATTTGATGTCATATAATCATCTGTCATCTCTGTATAATCTACAACCTGTTTGGACTCATCCGGCTTCTTAATCTCTTTTCCAAGATCACCAAACTGTGCATCTCCTGAAAGGTCTACATATACAGTGTCTCCACCATTTGTAACCTTAAAGGAATCAACTGTTACACCAAAGGATTTGCCCTTCTGAACATCCTTCAGACCGCCTGTCAGATCATATGCAAATACAGCCTCATCATTTGCTGTTAATGTCAGATGGCTTTCAAATGCATTTGTTGACTTTGTAAAAGACGCTGTCTGTTCCAGTCCTGCAACAGCTTTATTATTTACTACAACACTATCTGTTAATTTATATACATAAGAACCCTTCGTATTCTCTTTCTTCTCGCTGATTGATACAGAACCAAGTTCTTTATCATCTGTCTTTACGGATACACAGAAATAAACATCATCCGCTGGATTTTCTTCGCCCATGAAATCCCATACAACAGATGCAGTTCCACCAAGAGCAGTAAACTTGTAGTCCATGCTGATTCTTGCCAACTGATTCTTCTTAACATATACATTTACAACAAAATCTCTTGAGAACATCATTCCATAATAAGTTGGAATATACTGGAATGCCTGTGATAATTCTGTTCTTGTAATTCCGATCTCATCTAACTGATCATCCGTAATATAATCTGATGCATAAGCATCCAGATAATTGCAGAGTGCAGTCACATATGCCTTTACATCAGCAGTCGGAAGTGTAATTGTGTACTGCTTACATTTTTCTTTATCACCATTGTGGTTCTCGATCTCTGCGCTTCCTACTCTGTCATAAGCAACTGCTTTCTTCAGATCTTCTGTAGCAGAACCCATATACTTCTCGTACAGTTCCTTTACTTCATTCTGGGTTGATTCATCCATATCTGATGTATCAAGGGTTTTCAGCATAGAAGCAAGATCCATCTTGAATACAGAATCATACAGTTCAGGAATCTCAAAATAGAATACCTTATCGATACCATAGAGATTTGCGCTTACAGTCTCACCACCAAGTGTCAGAGAGCCATTCAGATTCAGATTATAGGAATTATCCTTCTGCTTCTCAAGTGCTCCGCTAATTCCATATGTAGAACCGGCTAAGCCGTCTACCTCATAGATACTGTTTACTTTCAGATTCATATCAAAATCCATCTTATCTTCACTGAACTTTGATACACCGGCTACATCTTCTAATGGTGATGAATTCACCGACTCGGTAACTGTATTCTTCATTGCTGCCTTAATAGCTTCGGCAGGAGTCTTTCTTACAAAGAAATAAACTGCGGTAACAATCGCTGCAACCAGAACAACGCCTATAAAAGAGAATAATGCGATCTTTCCACCCTTTTTCTTCTTTGGCACAGTCGCCTGATATGGTGTCTGATCTCCAAATTCATTCATGCCCGGCTGTACATATCCCATGTTTGGGTCTGCATTATAGCCATTATTATATGCTCCCATATTCGGATCTGCGTCATAAGTATATGACATATTGTTTTCCGGTGTCTGATCATTCATACTGCCATCCGCACCATTCGGGTTCTCCTCTGTGAATCCCTGATTCATATTGTTTTCGTCCATCTCGTTTTCCTTTCATTCTGATGAATATATCGCAGATCGTCCATCTGCTTCATTTCCATGTTTATTCTATATTAACTCTGATAATTCTTACATTAGTAGAAAACAGAGGATTTGTCAAAGCTTTTTATCTAAACCAAGCTGCCCGATCAGGCTCTTTGGAACATATGCCTCAACAAAGATTCCATCCTCCAGATATTCTTCCGTCAACACCTCGCCATATTTTCTTATCAGACCCGGTTTTCCGGCATCCTGATAGGAAAATGTATGCCGGATATATGTCTTCTGTTCCCGCAGAACTTCCTCGACCTGCATCAGCAGATTATCGATTCCATCACCGGTCTTTGCCGACAGATATACCATACGGTCTGCACGAAGATCTTTGATCGTTGATATGTCCTCATCCTCCGATAGTTTATCGATCTTGTTGAACACTGTAATGATCGGATGATCCTTCTCCTCATCTACATTTAACTGTCTGAGTGTCGCATAGACTGTCTCCATATTCCGATCCCAGTTCGGGTCGGATGCATCCACAACATGGAGGATCGCATCACTGTACTTCGCCTCCTCAAGTGTCGACTTGAAAGCCTCTACCAGATGATGTGGCAGCTTGCGGATAAATCCTACCGTATCCGTGAACAGCACCTGCTGTCCGGCCGGAAGCACGGCATTTCTTGTTGCCGGATCCAATGTTGCGAATAACTTGTCTTCCTCCAGAACTCCTGCACCCGTCAGCTTATTTAACAGAGTCGACTTTCCGGCATTTGTATATCCGACGATACTTACGACCGGAATACCTGTCCTGTTCCGCTGCTTCCGCTGTTCTGTCCGTCTGCCCTCTACCTGACGAAGATCTGCTTTCAATTTCGAGATTCTGTCTCTTATCACTCGACGGTCGATCTCCAGCTTCTTCTCACCTGGGCCTCTGGTTCCGATTCCTCCACCAAGTCTCGACAGGGAATCACGCATACCTACCAGTCTGGTCGCCCGGAATCTGAGCTGTGCCAGTTCTACCTGCAGCTTTCCTTCATAGCTTCCGGCATGCGCGGCAAATATATCCAGAATGACCATCGTTCTGTCCATTACCTTTATATCAAGCGCATCCTGAAGATTCATCAGCTGTGCCGGTGATAACTCGTCATCACAGACAACACCCGTCGCATCATACATAGCGATCATGCTTCGCAGTTCTTCTACCTTACCACTGCCAAGATACAGATCACTTGTCGCACGATCCAGACTCTGGATCAGTCTTCCGACTGTAGCAGCTCCGGCAGTTTCCAGAAGCTCCTCTAATTCATCTAAGGATTTCTCTGTATCTTCTACGGATATGCCACCTGATGCTACTGCAAATACGATCACTCGTTCTTCAGCTTCCATCTGCACCTCATAACCGCTTTTTTTCTCATTTTCTGATCGAATATCCAACTTCTAACCTCTCTTCTTTTTCAGCTTCCTGCTGTCCTTCTCTCTATTCCTCTAAAGCAACCGTTATCTTCCACACAGCTGATCGATTATTTGCGGTATCCTTCGCATAACAGGACACTTCATAGGTTCCCGGTGTTACCTGTACACCTGTCAGGTCTATCACAAGAACCGACTCCTCCACTGCCTGTTCATTATCTTTTCCGGCTTCCTCTGTCTGTGAAATCATATCATATGAGACAATCTGCTTATCACCGTCAAATGCTGTAACATTTCGCGCGATCAAAGCTGCCAGTTCATCTGCATCACCATGATAACCTTTCAGGTGCAGTTCATCCGGTGCTTCCGTAATAATAGGAGGTTCTGTATCTTTAACCGTGACATAGATATCCTTCAAAATCTTCTTTCCACTGTCATAAAAATAATAAGACAATTTGTATTCACCCGGAGTCTGATTGTCCACTGTTCCATCTACCATAAGCCGGTCTGTTACATTCGCCATATCTGATGAAAATGCAAGAACACCTGTCTTACTGTCAAATGGTTCCCCTACTTCGATGCTATGACTGACTGCTCCATATATGGCTGCTGTTCCGGCAAACGGATTACCCGGCGTCATATCTGTCGGATCCCAGCCTGTCTCATCTGTCCTGGTAAAGACATATGGCTGCTGTGGTCTGCCAAGCGGTCCCGGATAGTCACTATCGAACAGATATACCTGTGTTCCCGGCATACAGTTCTCATAGATCCATTTCACATCCGCTACACACATACGGATACATCCAAGCGACGCCCCTTCTCCGAGCTTATTATACTCCCATGTCTCAAGGTTATCGCTTCCCTTTTCCGTATAAGGAACAGAATGAAAATAAATTCCCTCATGGATCTGGTAAGCATACTGTCCGTATACATTCCCCTGCAAGACCGCCCATTCCAGCCGTTTTTCTGTCGTTGTGAATAAGCCTGCCGGTGTCGTATCGTCCAGTGACACTGAACAGCGAAATGCCTTGACCGGAATTGTATAAAAGCCATCCGAATCCAGGCTGTATACCGTAACAATATTCTCCTTACGGTTAATCTTTACTGCATAAGGCATTTCATTGTCCTTCAGGTCTATACCATTATAGTCCTGTCGGGCTGAAACAGCCTCTACCTTCTTTAGTTCTGTCGGCTGAGTAAGTTCCAGATGATCTTCTGTATTTTCTTTCTCATTTTTTGCCACATCTTCTATATCAGCATCTGCATCCGTCAGCGTTGCTTCTTTATATATGGAAATCTTCTTTTTATTTGTCTCACCGGATCTGGATACCGCCTGAACCCCTACCAAGACCAATATAACTATATAAACGACAAAAAACAGAAATGCCTTTATAAAGGATAAACCTTTCAATCTCTGCTGACTGCTTTCTTCTTTATTAAGTATCTTTTTATTTTTCTGATTATCTTTTTTCATTCGTATCCAATCCTTCTAACTTTTTTATTCTAACATACATTATTTCCGGTAAAACCTAAACTTATCTTACATATCACACCATATTACCACTGCATAATCTATGATACATCCATTTCACGCAGCATTTCCATTTTCCTCCATAATCCGTCATTTTCACTAAATTCGGTTGCAGATTTTCTGTACCTTTTTTCGCGTTTACTTCTCTTTACACTTCTCCAAAAATGTATATAATTCAATAGTACGAAAGGAGAAAGCAGCGTCTGATGGCGTTCTGCAAGTTATGTAATATGAAAGATTTAACCGAAGGAAAACCAATAAAAGTAATATGGCTCTATGCCCTTCCCATGATTCTCGGACAGATTGCACAGCAGTTCTACAGCTTCTGTGATTCTGCCATTGTTGGAAACTGTATTAACCCCGATGCACTTGCAGCCGTCGGAGCAACCAGTGTTATCTCGAATACACTGATCGGATTTCTGAACAGCGCCACGCTCGGCTTATCGATCCCGATCGCACGATATTTCGGTGCTCAGGATCAGAAAAACATGAGAAAATGTATCGGGGTCTCAGCAATCCTCACCTTTGTTACTTCCATCGTTCTCACGATCGTTGGACTTCTGTTTATATATGATCTTCTGGTGCTTCTTGGTACACCTGAAGAAATTATACATATGGCTGACAAGTACGTCAAATACATTTTAGCAGGGCTTATCTTTTCAGCAATTTACAATTTTGGTGCAAATCTGTTGCGTGCCGTCGGCGACAGTAAGAACCCGTTAATCTTCCTTGGTATCGCAGTTGTGCTGAACATCGGACTGGATCTGTTATTTATCCAGGTCTTTCACTCCGGTATTGCCGGCGCAGCTATAGCTACGGTGATCTCCCAGGCGGTTGCCGGTATTACATGCTTTATATATATCTTCACCAAATGCAGATTCCTGATTCCGCAAAAAGGTGAATACCTGGTCAATCGTACTGATTTCAGTGACCTTGTGCAATCCGCCCTCGCTATGGGATTTATGAGCTATATTGTAAATATCGGCACTGTTACCTTACAGAGTTCTATTAATAAACTTGGCACAAATATCATAACTGCACATACCGCTGCAAGAAAGATTTTCGATATCCTCGATGTAACTCTCTATATTATCGGCAACGCGGTTACTACTTTCGTCAGCCAGAACATCGGTGCAAAACGGATCGATCGTGTAAAATCCGGTATCCGTGCCGGAATTATTATCAATACGATCGCAACAACCATTATTATTCTGGTCGGTTTCCCAACCGCTCCGCTCCTGCTCCGTCTGGTTGCCGGAACAAGCGACGCAGCTGTAATCGATCCGGCTGTTATGTATATTCGAATCAGCATGTGCTGTTTCTATGTACTTGGTCCTTTATTCGTACTTCGTTGTGCTATGCAGGGTATGGGAAGAAAGATCGTTCCTGTGCTTTCCAGCACAATTGAAATGGTCGGAAAGATCCTGGCTGTTATGTTCTTGGCACCAGCCCTTGGATACCTGGGTGTTGCCATAACTGAACCTATCATCTGGGCAGCCTGCACACTGATGCTCACCATTATGTATCTCGCAAAGCCTGTGGATAAGATGTTCGCATAACATCACCATATATAAAAGCCTATCTGTAATAACGGCTTACTGTGATCAGTTATGACTCATTTCGTTTCTATTCGATACACCCGCTACATGACCTTATTGAAAGACGCCGGGCTGTCAATAATGACAGTCCGGCGTCTTATTTTTGTTTGTTCTCAGATATTATCTCTGATTCTTACGTTTCTTATAAACAACAGTTCCTGCTCCTGCAAGTGCTACTGACATCATAATGAGAAGGAAAGCTATCGGTGAATCATCACCTGTCTTTGGCTTATCTACTGTCTCCTCTGTCGTCGTTTCTGTTGTTGTCTCTGTAGTTGTTACTTCTGTGGTTTTCTCTGATGTTACCTCGGTTGTGTCTTCCGATGTTACCTCAGTCGTTTTCTCAGATGTAACTTCTGTAGTCTTTTCTGTAGTTGTTGTCTCAGAAGTATCTTCGGTGGTTGTCTCCGTAGTTGTCGTCTCATCGTAGGTATCTACAAATGTTACATCTACTGTCTCATCTATCTCTACCTGAACATCTACTGTCTTACCATCCTTCTGAAGTCCTGTACCAATCGCATACTTGATGCTCTTAGTCTCATATCCATCGATATCATACTTGGTTTCTTCTACTGTATATTTGCCAGCAGGTTTTTCAAGTTCCAATGTATACTGCTTTGTAGTCACATCATACTTGAAATCATTCAATGAATATGTCTCTACATTTCCGGCTTCATCTGTAATCCTAAACTCGATCGCGTTAGCTGCTGTAGTCTTATCTACAGAACCAACAACCATCTTTGTAAGTAAAAGTTTGCCCTTAGTTCCAACTCTTGTATTTGTAATCGTTATCTCTCCTGTTACAGGATCTGTCGTTACACTGTTTGTATATTCCTTAGGTACATTTACTTCCTTGACCGTATACCGAATCAATCCGTTTGCATCGTATTTGGGAAGATTATCCCATGTCTTTGTCCATCCATTGCTTTCATCAAGCTGTACCGGAATTCCTGATACAGATGCTCCGGCATAAAGCTGTACCGTTACAAATCCAGGTCTTTTATTTGCTTTGTTGTTATTATCGTTCCATGCCTTCTTAACAGTTACGGATGTGGTCAGGTATGTATATGTATTCGTTACTGTTGCATTTATAACTGTGCCCTTTGTTACATTTACATCACCTTCACCGCTTACTGTCAAATCATAATTCGTAACTGCAGTTCCGTTTGCTTCCTCACTTACTGTATAAGTTCCTACCGGAATATCCTTAATGGTTACACTTCCGTTTGCCG